>JBGTRS010000300.1:0-6089 GCA_041940665.1 Pyrinomonadaceae bacterium
ATTAAATGCTTTTATTCTAATAACAGAATTTTCAAATTTGTCCATATTAGTACGTTGCTTCATTCTGCCTCTATATCCCAATTGAAATAATATAGAAGCATTTAATCCATCCATAATAATATAATAACGAATGATTTTTTTGAAATCGGTAATTGATTCGGAAATTGCTTTTTTTCTAATAAACCGGAATGTTGATAATCGTTGGTCGTATGGATGTTCCCGTCCAAAAAACCGCCTTGGAAATTATGTGCCGGATATTGACTTGAGTCGGGTTCTATCGAAATATGTCCGTTCGATTGATTTTTTTCAAAATATATTTCACGGACATCAGCCAAAAAGCGATAACCGTTTTTCGGTATAGTTTCGATAAAAACTTTTTTTCTATCCTGTTGTTTGAGTGCTTTTCTCAGCATATATATATGCTGAGTCAAATTTGCCTCTTCAACATAATTCCCTTCCCATAAAGAATCCAGCAATTCTTCTTTTTTTATTATTCTGCCGCGATTTTCGACGAGAAAATGCAAAAGTTCAAAACTTTTCTGCGTTAAAGAAATCGGTTCTCCGTTTTCCAAAAGCTGAAAGTTTGTAACATCCAGACGATATTCGTCAAATTCGTAGCAATTTATATTGTTTTCAGACATTTCAGACCCCTTCCTTAAAAACAATTTGCTCGAAAAATTACAATACTTCAATTTTCCAAAGCCAAGACAACCTTTGTTTCAAATATTTTGTCAAAGTCAATTGACAAAAAGGCTCAAGATTAAAAAATTACAAATACAGCTAAAACCTATATTTTATCGGATTAGGATACTGTGATGTCCGGTTTATTTTATTTGTCTCTTTATCGGGTTGATAATTGCAATATAAAAACTGAAAATAAAATTCATCTAAACCGTTTTTAAAATCCACAATACCCAAAGATTTATATTGATATGATGCACCAAATGTGGCTTTTGATTATCAAATATATGTAAAATGTCCGTGAAAACGTGGATTACCCCGATAAAAACTGCAAGTAATTGATTTTATTATGTTTTACTCAGAGTATTTGATATTTATTTGAGAAAAATTTTAAATTTATTAAGAACCGGTTTCAGAAAAACCATACTTTTTTTAATAATGTTAAGATAAACCATCTTGATTGCTGAAATTTTAAATGAGAAACTGCCACAAAATTTTTCCTCAAAATATAAATTTATATGTTTTAATTTTCTATGAATAATCTTATTTTTTCCAACTTTCTGCACCGGCCGGCGAGAACAGTTGTTAGCATCCTGGGTATCGCTTTAGGCGTTCTGCTGATCGTTTTTACGGTCGGACTTGCCAACGGCTCAATGCGGGAAAGAGCCGTCCTTCAAGCCAAAACAGCTGAAATTTTCTTCTGTCCGCCGAGTTCGATCTGTATCACGGGAAGTTCCGCATTCCAGCTTCCGGTTGAAGAAGCAGAAAAGATCGAGGAAGTCGCAGGCGTCAAAAAAGTCGTTCCCCTCGGACAAACAACCGTTGAAGTAAAAGACAATAAAACGGGCGAACGGCTGATCGAAGGAATAGATTTTGACGAATACGCTTCGATCGTTGATATTTCCATCATCGAAGGTAGACAACTTAATGAAAAAGGCGACGAGATCATCATAGATACGGGCTTTCAACAGCAAAAGAACTTAAAACTCGGCGATCGGCTGGAAATGTGGGAACGCGATTTTACGATCGTCGGGACTTACGAACCGGCCGCCGGAGCAAGAGTTAAAATGCCTATAAAGACGATGCAGCAGCAACTCGGCGGAGAAAATAAAACAACTTCATTTTTAATTAAGATCAAGGAAGGATATACACCCGAACAGGTTGCTCAAAACATTCAGGCAAAATTTCCCGATAATCAATTGATTCTGACCAAAGATCTCGAAGAACTCTATATGGATTCGATTCCCGCTCTGGGAATCTTCCTTAACGTCATCATCGGTGTCGCCGCCGTTATCTCGGCGTTGGTAATCTTATTGACGATGTACACGACCGTGACCGAACGCACGAGACAGATCGGGATTATGAAGTCGCTCGGGATGTCGAATTACGGAATCGCCTGGATCATCACGCAGGAAGCCCTTTTGATCAGCTTTTTCGGCATCATCACGGGAGTTGTGCTCACGGTTCTGTTGAAATTTTTGTTGACTTTTGTAACAACACTCGAGGTCGAGTTAAGTCGTACGGTAATTTTAATCGTAACTGTCGTCGGTCTTTTAGGCGGAGCATTAGGCGGTCTTTATCCGGCTTTAAGAGCCGCCAAACTCGATGCCGTCGAAGCTCTGAATTATGAATAGTAACTGTAGGAATGCAATTGCTTGCATTCCTTTTTGTTTAATGAGAATGAATCTCAATTGTGTTCGGAGTTTTCATCCAACCGCTTTTTAATGTATAGCCTTGCAAAAAAGAATTTTGATTATAAAAACCAAAATTATTCGCCCCAAATTCCCTGACGGCAAAAATTGAATTTTCCGGCTTTTTGATCAGGGCATAATTTTTCATTTCCTCCGACGCCAGCTTCATAAAACTTTCAATTTCCTCGATCTTGCGGGGAATATCTCTGGACATCCATTCGACGCCGTCTTTTGAAATGAGCATATCGTCCTCGATGCGAACGCCGATGTTTTTGTATTTTTCAAAAGCCGGCATAACCTTTTTCTTGAACTCCCGAAACTTCTCATTGTCCGGCAGATTGTCCAGGGCATTTTCGCGAATGTATATGCCGGGTTCATTGGTCGTAACCATTCCTGGTTTGAGAATCGTGCCGTAATTACCGACATCGTGAACATTCATTCCGAGCCAGTGTCCCCAGCCGTGGGTGAACCAAACCTGATCGAAACCGGATGTTTTATCGGGGATCAGACCGAGTTTGAATAGTCCTTCGATGACGGTTTGTCTGGCGGCATTGCTCGCGGCGGCAATTGTTGAACCGGGTTTTAATTCTCTCGCGGCGGCTTCCTGAGCGTCAAAGACGATCTGGTAGATTTCGGCCTGTTCCTTTGTAAATTTCCCGTTGACGGGAAATGTTCTCGTCACATCGGCCGTGTAATGATCGTATTCCGCCCCGACATCCATCAGGATCAAATCGCCTTTTCTGACTTCGCCCTGCGATTCGGTGTAATGCAGGGTCGTCGCGTTCGGACCGCAGCCGACGATCGAAGGAAATCCCCAGTAATCGGCGTTGCGGCGGCGGAAGGTATAATCCATTTCGGCGTGAACTTCATATTCGTAGCTCGCCCGGCCGACCACGCCCATCGAACGCATCAAACCTTCGCCGGTAATGTCGATCGCGTGCTGAAGGATTTTAATTTCGTAAGGCGATTTTATAAGCCGCAATTCGGCGAAAATCGGATAGGCGTTTCTGATGTCAAAACCGCTTAATTCTTCGGCAAGTTTTTTTTCTGCACCGAATTCTCTCTGGTTTGACTGAATCAGATAAATTGTTTCAGGAATTTCGGAAAAACTGAAATTCTCGTCTGTTGAATTGTATGAACGTTTTGATTTGAGAGCATTCAGAACTTCTTTGGCAAAACCTGCTTTGACGATGTTTTTAATACCCGAAATTCTTGTAGCATCCTCTTTGGAATACATACGACCTTCCCAATGCTCTCTTAACGGGTCTCTTTCAGGCACAAAAAGTGTTTCCCTGACATCGTCACCGTTTTTCGTAATGATCAAAGTTATACCGCCTTGTTTGAGAGCCGTTAAATAATAGAGATTATTTTCCTGGCGGTAAAAGAAATCGACATCATTCGTATAAATTTTCGGCTCGGCACTGAGCAGAATGAGCATACTGTTATCGGCCATCGCGTCCACGACCTTCTGGCGACGCATTGCCAATTCCGCTTGTCTTTCCGTATCCGAAAATTTCGGCGAAGGCGGTGCGACCCTGATGGCTTTCTTCGAACTCTTTGAATCCAATTCTCCGGCGAAAATGCCGAGACTTAAGATTGAAATTATTATTGCCAAAACAAAACATTTTTTCATATTAATCCTCTCGTAATTCTATTCCTTATAAATTTGTATATCTTTTGATGCCCTATTACCGAAAAAATCAGCAACCCAAACCCGTATAATGTAATTTCCCTTCTTCAAACTTTCCGCGTTGAAAAAGTTTTCGCGTGAATGCCGCCCCGCAACTTCGTTCGTGACAATATACCGAAAGATCGTTTCACCCGTGGCGTCCGAACGACTGCCTTCGGCATAGACGATTTCTGCTGTTTCATTATCGGGTGTTTTATCAAAGCTGATCGTCCATTTCGGCTTTTGAAAATCTATCAGAGGCTTTTCATCCTCATCCAAAATTTGGAAACCTGCTTTATATAAACCTAATTTTCGGCGGCTCGCGTTTCCGTCCATTTGATCGAAGGCTTGAACGACTATGCGGACTTTTCCCCCGACCATAATACGTGGCGAATTATTTTCGGTTTCAAACCCCCGCCAATTTTCATCGTAGATCGAAACTTTTTCGATCGTCGGATTTCTCGAGTCGGAAATTCCGGGCAGATCCAGAGCGGCGAGAGCATTCATTTCGCGTCCCGTTCTTCCGGCGATCAGGTGAACGTGATTATAGCGGTTGAGAGTTCCGATCGCCTCGCCCGCTTTGAATTTTGTACCCCTTGGAATCCTTACGCCAACGGGTTTATTTGCTTCATCAAATGAAAACTGGAATCTGTCGTCATCAAACAAATTTTGGTCGGCATCTCTGCCCAGGCGGATATGGATGTAACCGATCATCGGCATCCGCAAAAGTTCCCGGACGGTTTCAAAATTCTGCACGGCGGCGGGACGCAAAACCTTTTCGTCGCGAATAAAAAAAGCTTTTTCGCCGTAACCGCCGACAATGTCCAAACCATTATGAAAACGCGGCGGATAACTTTTATTTTTCGTGTTGCCGCGGACTTCGCCCAAAGTCCCGGCTATTTCCCGGGTCTTTTCAGGCGGGTCGTAGGTCCAACGCGGTTCTCCCAGTTTCCGGAATTCTTCAGCCGTAGTTTGAGCTTTATGAAAATCTTTAACTTCAAGCCGTTTACCGACCTTACCGTCGGTCAAGACCCTGACCAGTTGATTTTCCGAATCTGCGACAAACAAATTCCCCTCGTCATCGAAGGCCAAACCGCTCGGGCGATTGAATCTCGATTGTTTTAAGGTTCCGTCAAAAAATCCGTGCCGGTCGTTCGAAATCGTTTCAACGACGGGGATGAATTTTCGCCCGATAACGCGAATGGCATTTCCGTCGGCAACATAGACCGAACCGAATTTATCAACCGTCAAAGCCGTCGGCTGAACAAATTCCGCTTCGCCCAAAAGTCCGTCCTTTAAATTTGCAACATCATTCCCCGCCAATGTCCAGGTTTGGCCGTCTTGCTCGACCACACGAATCCGCCGGTTTTCCGCATCGGCAACCAATAGTTTCCCGTCCGTCCAAACTGCCAACCCCGTCGGCGTATTGAACATCGCATTTCTGCCATCGGCAAACCCCTGTTCGCTACCGGCCAAAGTCCGGACTTGGCCGTTTTCAATCACCCGGATCTTATCGTTATATGTATCGGCGACGAAAACCTTTTCTTCAAATACCGCAACTCCGATCGGGGCGTTGAATAATGCTGTTTTTGAGTCGCCGTTTTGAAAACCATTTTTGTTTTCAACTCCGGCCACAAGTTCGATTTTCCCGTTATCGGAAACTTTTTTGATCGTGTGCGTTCCCGAATCGGCGACGATCAGATGGCCGGTTTTATCAAAGGCTATTTGTGACGGCGTATCTAATTTATCGGTTACGATTTGAGTATTTCCGTCTTTTGAAATCCGCAAAATCCTTCCGTTTTCACCATCGGAAACATAAACTAACCCATTTTTTACGGCAATTCCGAACGGTTCGCCGATTTTATTGTTTATTCCGGTAAAAGTTTTTGCATTTGTAAGTTTTATGAATTCATCTTTTGTTAAATTTGAACAGGAGATTATAAAAATACAGTAAAGAAGAACATTTATATTATAATAAATAAATATTTTGAAATATGTTATAATTATTATTAATATTTATCCGATAATTTTAAAAAATGATCGATAAA
>JBGTRS010000301.1:0-6076 GCA_041940665.1 Pyrinomonadaceae bacterium
TCAAAGTTTTCGGTTTCAGATGTTCGGTAATGCCGATGGTTTTTCGCGGTTTGCCGTCGCGTAAAGTGAGAGTCATTTCGCTCAAAAACCTCAGATAAAAAAACGAGGAATCAATTATCTGATGCTGTTTAACACGGAGTTTGATATTGTCTTCAGTCTCGATCCGCAGACGCTTCGGATATTTTAGCCCGAAAATATCGCGACCCGTTTCCTGCACCTGATAGTCGGCATTTTTTTCGATCAATTTATCGTCTTTGATAAGGAATAATTTTGTCTGAACGGTATCGGTTTTTAATTCGTCATAGCGATAGAAAACGGCCGTTGCGTCGGGAAAATGCGAGCGTCCCCACTGCCAGTCTTTGACCGTTTCGGGCATCCACCGGCTGTCGAAATTATGATCGTGATAACCCGTTCCGCGAAAATGAATTTCGTCCCGCTCACTGCCTTTTTGATCGGTCACGGTAATTCTGCCCGTCACGTCGGAACGCGGTGAAACCAGATTCCAAAAATGCGTATTGTGCGAAACTTCCGTTTTAAAGGGAAGCAAATCGGATTCGATCGAAAGCCATTCGAATTTTGCTTTTAAGCATCTGTTTTTATGCAGATTCGCGTTGATCTCCAACACATAGCCCGAACCGTAAGGAGCGGATTCGAGATGAAAAAAACTTTTACCGATGCGGCATTTCGGCGTTTCCGGGTCGGCTTCAAAATCTTCGGCCGTAAACTCATTGATCGCCCGGTAGACGGGTTTTCCGTTGCGGTAATAGACAAAAGCGATGGCCGGAAAACGTTTCGCCGAACCGTTCAGGTTTTTGCTGTGATAGGAATTATAACCGGGCGAAAATATAAAATTATCGAGAAAAATTATCACCACGGCTTCCTTGCCGTCGTCGCTCAATGCATCGAAATACCACCATTCGTAGCCTTTCGAGTCTTTTTCGGGATGCCAGACGTCGCTTTTGACGCAGGACGAAAAAGAAAAATTTTCCTGTAAAATTTTTCCGGTCATAATGTGTGCTTGTTAGCTTGAGTAAAAAGCAGAATGATTCAAACGATTAAAGCATCTCAAAAAATGATTATTATGGCAAACTTTCGCAATTAAATTGAATCTCTTTTAATGAGTATAAACTCTCCCGAACAAAAACAGGAAAATTTAAGGAGAATAGATGAAAAAGATTACAAAAACAGGGATTTTGTGTGTGATTTTGCTGGTCGGGATATTTACCGTCGCCTGTCCGAAGAGAACGAGCATCGGCGACATTCAGGCAAACCCGGGAAAGTTTCAGGATAAAGAGGTTGCCGTGGCCGGAACGGTCAAGACAAGTTACGGGGTTTCGATTCCTTTAGTTCGAGAATCCGGCGGAATTTATAAGGTTGACGACGGAACGGGTTCGATCTGGGTGATTACCAAAAGAAGCGTTCCTTCCAGAGACGCCCAGCTCGGTATCAAGGGGAAAATTCAAAACGGCGTGAACTACAACGGCCGAAATTACGGTCTGGTTTTGATCGAGGACGACCGTAAATTTAAGAAAAATTAGTTTATTAGGGACAAGTAAAATGGGACGAGGGACTAAATAGAAAAATTCTATCTTTTTCCAAGTTGTTAAAATTTGAATAAAAAAGACGGGGTTTCTTGCCCGTCTTTTTTATTTTTGGTGAAATGTTTTTAAAATCTATGAAAACATTTATAGAAATATTCGATCAGAAGTTTTTCGAACTTCATAAAAATTCTTGCAAGATAATTAAGAATGTTCCAACGGAAAAACTTTTTTGGAAACCTAACGAGTGCTCCGGGATTTTTTCCTGTGGTGGATTTATTCTGCGAAGTGCGGGTAAGGTCGAACAAACCTTCGGCGGTATCACGACAAGGCTTTGGGACGATCCGTTCGAATGGACTCTGCCGGAAGAACTTGCGACGAACAAAAAAATTCTGGAATATCTCGAAGAAGTTGAAGAAACGCGGAAAAAAGGGTTTTCATTACTTATGGATGACGAGGATCTGAAAAAGGAATTGCCCGCTCCGGAGGAGTTAAAAACTCTTTTTGAATTACTTCTGGAAACTCTTCAAACGGCGGAAAATCTGCAGGGGCGGGCCGTCGCAATTTTTCAAATCATCACGGAAACACCGCCGAAAACTTGAAATTATACGAACTCTCAGACATAGTTTAACGTAGAGTTTTATGAGACGGGGAAGTTTTGATAGTGTCGTAGAAGCCTACGATTTTTTATTTTAGATTTGAGGAAAGGAAAATGTATTGTCCACGATGTGGAGAGCAACAGAGTTCGGGAAATTTAAGATTTTGCAACCGGTGCGGCTTGCCGTTGGAACTGGTTTCCGAAGTCGTTTCCAATAACGGAACATTGCCGCAACTTGATGAAATTCTGAACAAACAGAGCACGATATTTACGAGAAAGAACGGAATAATTTTCAGTTTATTGTGGTTCATATTTTTTGTTCCGTTTGGTGCCGCTTTTTGGGGCGTTTTGGATGTCAAAGAATTGGCGGGGATTTCAGCCGTTTTCGGAGTTTTCAGTTCGCTTCTGATCTTTCTCTTTTCTTTATTCTTTTTGGGTAGTCCGAATAAAAATCTGCCGAATCAGCAATATATTCAAAATCAGCAGACGGCTCAGCAAAATTTAAGCGGTCGGCAAACCACTCAACAAGCACTTCCGCCAAATCAAACTCAATACGCCGAAGATTTTGTCGCCCCGGCGGCGGGAAGCTGGAAGGCTCCCGAAACAGGCGATCTGGCACAGCCCGGAAGCGTGACCGAAGGCACGACAAAACTTTTGACAAAGGAACAGGAAGAAAATTAATCGAGGAAAATGATTATGTATTGTCCACGTTGCGGTCAGGAACAGCACAATAAACAGACAAAATTTTGTTCGCGTTGCGGTTTTTTAATGTCGGGAATGTCCGAGATTGTTGAAAAGGGCGGTTTACCGAAAGCGATCATCGAAAATACCGACCCGAACGCCATTTCACCGCGAAAACGCGGTTTGAAGCAAGGTGCCTTGCTGTTTATGTCGGGTTTTATAATCGTTCCGATTCTGGCGATGATCACGATTTTCCTCGATGCCGAACCGTTTGCCGTTGTCCTCGGAATGCTTCTCACGTTTTTAAGCGGATTTTTATGGATGGTCTATTCGATGATCTTTAATTCGGGTAATCCGACGCTTCAAAATCAAAGCATCGTTGAAACGATCAAACAGGATTTGACCGGAAAAACCACCGCCCAAAAATCCCTGCCGGCTCAGCAAACCGAACCGGTTTCGACAATCTACGATCCGCCGACGGGAAACTGGCGGGAAACGGCCGATTTACAGCCGACGAGCGTTACGGAAGAAACGACCAAAACCCTCGATAAAAAAACTTTTTCTTGAAAAATTGATAAAATCCGAAAATTAGGTTAGTAGTTTAAAGAAAGAATTTTACAAATGGTTATGGAAAAAACCGGCTTATTAAAACTCTTTCTTCCGATTTTTATACTCGTGTTCGCCGGGTTTAGTGCGTTCCAACAAGCTTCTTCCGCCGAAAATATCAAAGTTCAAATTGCTTCCAGAGACATTTTTCACAGCGGTATTCCTTCGATCTCCCATTTTACAAGTGCGGACGGTTTGCCGGTCAATGCCGTGATGACACTCGAACGCGATTCCCGCGGTTTTATCTGGTTCGGCACACAGGACGGGGCGGCCGTCTTTAACGGTTATAATTTTTCGGTCGTGGATATGCCGAACCGGACGGTTTCCAATTATATCTACGATATTTTAGCGGCCAGGGACGGAAGTATCTGGTTTGCGACCTCAAACGCCGGAGTGCATCGCTTAAAAAACGGGGAATGGAAGACCTTCGATAAAAAAAGCGGTTTGGCAACGAATGAAACCCGGGCTTTGTTTGAAAGCTTTGGAGAAGACGGCAAGCAGACGATCTGGATCGGCCGGCGGAGCGGTTTGAGCAAATTGACGGAAGACCGCGTGGAAAATTTCGATGAAAAGGACGGTTTGCCCGATAAGCGTGTCCGCTGTGTGATCGAAACGGTTGATAAAAAAGGCGGGAAAACGCTCTGGATCGGAACATACGGCGGGCTCGCCGTCTGGCGTGGCGAAACCAAAACAGTTTACACCGATAAAAACGGTTTGCCCGGCAATACGGTTTTCAATGTTTTGGAGGCTTCCGGCAAAAACGGCGGGAAGGAAATTTGGGTCGGCACGGACAAGGGAGTTGCCAGATTGACCGACGGCGGATGGCAAACCTTTGAAGACGCTTCAAAACTTTTGACCAAAACCGTCCGTGCGATGGGGCGAACCGTTAAAGCCGACGGAACGCAAACGATCTGGGTCGGTCTGGACGGCGACGGCGTCGCTTATCTCGAGAATGACAGATGGTATTTTCTCGATAAGTCAAAGGGTTTGCCGAACAATCTGATCTTCGGTTTTACACCCTCCGGTTCGCCCGACGGGTCGGTTTGGATCTCGACTTTAGGGAACGGTGTGGTCAGATTTGAACGAAGCAACTGGCGAAGTTTTAATTCAAAAAACGGTCTGACCAACGATCTGGTCTTCTCGCTTCAGGAAACAAATTCGGAAAACGGTCAAAAAGCATTCTGGTTCGGTACATACGGCGGCGGTTTGGTCAGAATTTCCGGCGGTGAAAAAAAGGTTTTTAATAAAGACAATGGTTTGCAGAACAGTTTTGTCCAGGCGATGCATTCATCGAAAGATGAAAACGGCCAGGATATTCTGTATGTCGGGACGGAAAAAAATGTCGTCAGTTTTCAAAACGGAGTCTGGAAAGAGCTCGATCTAAAGCAGGAAAAATCCATTCTGGAAATCTGGGACATCAAAGAAACCGAAAACGAGGACGGCGAACAAGTTTTATGGATTTCGGCAAGTGCCGGTTTGATAAAAAAAACGGGCGATAAAATAGAAAAGTTCGACACGACGAACGGTCTGCCCGATGACCGCGTTCGGGCAACACTCGAAACCGTCGGTAAAAACGGCAGAAAAACGCTCTGGGTGGCGACTTACAACGGCGGTCTGGCCAAGTTTCAGGACGGGACGTGGACCGTTTTCAATGAAGACAAAGGCTTTTCGACCAGTCGCGTCTATACGGTTTCGGAAATAAAATACGGCAATAGACGTGAACTCTGGATCGGTCTCGGGGGCGGCGGGATTGCCGTTCTGGATTTAGATAAGGAAAAGGACGAGTTCCGGTTCATCACGACCGAAAACAGCAAACTTCTGCCGAGCGACACGGTCTATCAGATTTTGCAGGATAAAGAAAACCGAATTTATGCGACGACAAATAAGGGCGTTTCGCGGATCATTCCGAAAGAAAGCAACAGCTTTCTGGATTTCCAGGCATATTTTTTCACCACCGCTGACGGTTTGCCGAACAATGAATGTATCGCCGGTGCGAGTTTTACAGATAGCCGGGACAGAATTTGGGTCGGTACCGTCGGCGGTGCGGCGGTGCTGGATATTTCACGGGAATACAGGGACGAAAAGGCCGAACCCCTGTTTTTGCAAAGTGTTCTGATCGGCGGCGAAAAGCAGACGCTGGAACCGAATGCCGAACTTGCTTACGATCAGAACAATCTGACCTTTGAATATGTGATGCCGACGAATTTTCGTGAATCGGCAACTCTCTATCAAACGCAGATGATCGGGTTGGAAGACAAGCCGTTGGAATGGACGCGGGAGCCGCGGCGGGAGTTTACGTTTTTGCCGAGCGGCGAGTTTACTTTCAAAGTTTGGGGAATGGATGCGAGCGGCAACATTTCCGAACCGCTGGAGATTCCGTTCGTGATCCATCCGCCGTGGTGGATGACCTGGTGGGCGATCGTTTTTTATTTTCTGGCAACGGCGGCGATCGTCTCCTTTATCGCCTATTTGATCTATCGAAACCGCTTTCGACGGATGCTGGAGATCGAACGGGTGCGCACCACCGAGGTGTCGATCGTCCAGGCCGCCCTGGTCAGCGACATCCTGCCGATGCGCCGCCTGGAAAAGGTCGCCGACCGCCTGCGCGAACGGCTGGACCGCGTGCCCGGCGTGCGCCAGGCCCGCTACTGGG
>JBGTRS010000302.1:0-5685 GCA_041940665.1 Pyrinomonadaceae bacterium
TCTCTTTAATTTCTTCGGAAACTTCCAAAGGTTCGATGGTTTCAGGAATCACGGAAGGCTCGTCCTGTTCGACTGCTTCTTCTCCTTCTTCCCGTTTTTCGTTTTCGTCCGAATTAAAAATACTTTCCATAAATCTTTTTTTATAAATTTTATTATTCCGTTTCAAATTGCCGACGGGCTGATTCTACCGCATCGTGTAGTTTTCTTTCGAGTAAATCTTTCGGGAAGTTCCGTCCGAAACTTTTATATTTTTTTCATCCAACGCCAAAAGTTTGACTCTTTCGGTTGATTTTTCCGAACAAAGAATCAAACCGATCGGCGATTCTTCAAACGGCTCGCGTTCATATTTATCGAGCCAACGCAGATAAAATTCCGTTTGCCCGTAATCGGCGGGCATAAACTTTCCGAGTTTTAATTCGACGACAACCAGCCGCCGCAATTTGCGATGATAAAGAAGTAAGTCTATATAAAAATCATCGCCGTCAACCGTGATTCTTTTTTGCCTTTCGACAAATGCAAAACCGACTCCAAGTTCGAGCAAGAATCTTTCGAGTTCCCGCAAAATCGCACTTTCCAAATCCTTTTCGCTAAATGTGTCCGCAAGACCGAGAAAATCCAGAAGATAGGTATCACGAAAAACAAGATCAGGCGTGAGTTTATCTTCTGTGCGAAGTTCTTCGATTTCTGTTTTGATGAGTTCATCGGGTTTTTTGGAAATCGCCGTGCGTTCAAAAAGCTGACTGCGGATTTTATCCCGTAAAGTGCGGACACTCCAACCTTCAATCCGGCACATCTCAGCGTAAAAGTCGCGTTTTAATTGGTCTTTGATTGGTAAAATTTCTGAAAAATGTGTCCACGTCAATTGTCTCGTCAGTGACGAGACAATTTGAATGTCGGGAAAGAGTTCTGCAAATTGAATCATTTTGAAAAGATTCGGGCGAGTAAATCCTTTTCCATATTCCTCAGTTAATTGTCGTGACAATGAAACGACAATTTCCTTGCCGTATTCAGCCCGTTTATTTTTTAGAATCTCATCGTTGATGAGTTTTCCGATGTTCCAATTCATCAAAACGAGCGAAGTATTGACGGTTTGAGCAACTCGTCCGCGAGTTTGCTCGATCAATGTGCGAATTTCGTCGAGCAGTTTCGCGTCCGATTCGATTAAATTTTGTTTGCTCTCTTTGTTTTTGATGTTCGGCATAAATCCTGAAATATGAATTTCAAAATCTCGAAAGGCTTTTGTTTGATTATTCGGCGGTTTGTTTAAGCGTTTGAAAGAATAGAAATTTTCAACTACACAAAATACCACGAATTTGAAAAAAACGCATTTGATTATATCGAATTCAAAACCTAAAATCGAAAATTTGATATGTATCCGAAGGGAAATTTATTTATCGAGGCTTCGCACGGACGGCTCGAAGCGATCATAAAAGAACCGAAAGGCGAACCGAAAGGCGTCGCCCTTGTCTGTCATCCGCATCCATTAGGCGGCGGCACGATGCACAACAAGGTCGTTTTCCGGGCGGCGGCGGGTTTGATCGATGCCGGGCTCATCACCTTGCGTTTCAACTTCCGCGGCGTCGGCAACTCGACCGGAACGCACGACGACGGAGAGGGCGAAAGACAGGATGTTTTGGACGCCCTGGATTACCTGAGCGAGAATTATCCCGATCAGCCCGTAACTTTGGCAGGTTTTTCATTCGGCTCGCGGGTCGGCACGGAAATCGGAATGGATGATGAGAGAGTCATCCGGCTCATCAGCATCGGCACGCCGGTTGATAAGTACAGGGATTACGGATTTCTGGAAAATTTGCGGAAACCGATCCTTTTCGTTCACGGCGACAAGGATGAGTTCGGTTCGGTCGAAAACTTAAACGAACTCGTTGCCAAAGTTTCCGCCGTAACCGACACAAGCGTGAAAATTTTTCAAAACTGCGGACATTTTTTTGATGAGCATCTGACGCAACTGCGAAACGCGATCCACGATTGGGTTTTAGAAAAAATCGCAGAATCGGGAAATTAATTTAGCCACAGAGAACACAGAGGAATAAGAGGGTTTTATCTCATAATCAAGTTAAGAATTTAATTTCGTCTTAAATGAATGAACAAAACTTCTCCAAAACTCTGTGTCCTCTGTGGCAAAAAAAATATGGAAGAAGAAAAAGAACAGGAAAGAAGGCGGAATGCGGCGATTCGTTTGACGATGATGCCGCGGGACACGAATCATCACGGGACGATCTTCGGCGGGATAATCTTGAGCTATATAGACGTAGCGGGTGGCGTCGAAGCGGTGCGTTGCACGGGACACGATAGATTTGTCACCGTGGCGATGAAGGAAGTCATCTTTCACGAACCTGTTTTTGTCGGTGATCTGGTCAGTTTCTACGCCGAAACTCAGAAGATCGGCACAACCTCGATCACCATCCGCGTCGTCGTCGAAGCCGAAAGATTCGGCTCGATCGGTCAGATCGTCCGCGTCACCGAAGCCGAATTGGTTTTCGTGGCGATAAATCAAAACCGCGAGAAAATAAAAATCAGAAGATTGGTGGAAAAAGAATAGTTTGGAAGAAACTGAAAAAAGAGAGAGAAAGCGTTGGGAATAAATCCAAAATCCAAAATCAAAATATGCCGACTTGGAAACTTGAAATTGAATACGAAGGCACACGCTATCGCGGTTGGCAACAACAGCATAATGCGAAGACCGTGCAGGGCGAATTGAACAGAGCCGCTTATCAGCTTTTTTCGGGAAAAGTTACGCTCGGCGGGGCGGGGCGAACCGATGCCGGCGTTCACGCCATTCAGCAGATCGCTCATTTGAAGGTTTCCGAACTCAAAACGGACGTCAAGCCTTTGGAAATTCAATATGGTTTCAACGATCTTTTGCCGCACGATATAAATGTTTTGAAAGTGCACAACGCTTCCGACAATTTTCACGCCCGCCACGATGCCGTCGCCCGGCAGTATCTCTATCAAATCTCGACCCGCCGAACCGCTTTTGCCAAAAATTTCGTCTGGTGGATAAAGGACGAACTCGATGCTCAAAAAATGCAGAATGCGGCAAAAACGATCATCGGCAGACACGATTTCAAATCTTTTGCTCAGGATGATGAAACAAAAGAGCAATCAACCATCGTTGTGGTCGAGAACGCCGAGATTTTTCTTGATGCCGATCTCATCTGTTTCCGCATCAAGGCGAGTCATTTTTTATGGAAGATGGTCAGAAGATTAATCGGAACTTTGGCGGAAGTCGGACGCGGAAATCTGTCCGACACGGGCTTTCAAAGAATGCTCAAGTATCCGACCGACGCTCCGGCCAAATTCACCGCACCGCCTTCGGGTTTGTTTTTGGAAAAAGTTTATTATAAAAAGTAAATTATTCGGCTAAGCGGAAATTAATTTTTATTTATGTCCGGGTTTGATTTGCAAAATACATACCCAGTAACTGAGGAACAAACGGAATCATTTCAAACCAAAGGATACGTTTTGCTTCGGGAAGTAGCTGTGCCGGAAGAGATCGCTCATTTTCAGCCCGTCATCAGCCGTGCCTGCAAAATCCATAATCCCGAAACGAGAAGACTTGAAGAACGCGATACTTACGGCAAGGCATTTTTGCAGACGATGAATCTGTGGCGGGTGGATGAGGAAGTTAAAAAATTTGTCTTTGCCAGACGCTTTGCCCGGATCGCGGCGGATCTGTTGGACGTTGAAAAGGTGCGTCTGTATCACGATCAGGCACTTTTTAAAGAACCGCTCGGCGGCTACACGCCCTGGCATCAGGATCAGTATTACTGGTGTTTGGACACAAATAAAACCATTACGATGTGGATGCCTCTGGTTGATATTACGAAAGAAATGGGAATGCTCACGTTTGCGGGCGGCTCGAATCTGGCGGGTTATGTCGAAAGCCGCGAAATTTCGGATTACACGGAAGACCTGTTTGAAAAATATGTCGCCGAAAAAGGATTTCCGATAGAAATGCCCGAATTTATGAAAGCGGGTGACGCGACCTTTCACAGCGGTCTGACGATCCATTCCGCCCCCGCAAATCGATCGGCGGAAAAGACCCGCGAAGTAATGACGATCATCTATTTTGCCGACGGCGTGAAAGTTTCAAAACCGATCAACGAACATCAGGAAGCCGACCGCGTGGCGTGGCTCGAAAGTCTGGAGCCGGGTGAATTGGCCGCTTCGGCTTTGAATCCTGTTTTGAATTAGATCAGACCGGAGCAAAATTTTGTTATTTTCAATGTTGAAAACAGGTCGGCTTGCTTTTCCCATCCAATTTACCTAAAGTCAAAGTATAGAAGTTTTAAGAAAAAAGTTGAATAGCAGGAGAGAAAGATTCTAATGCACAAAATAACTGCGGAAACGGCTGAAGGCACGCATGCTTTTGAAGCCGAAGAGGGACGCAAACTCGTTTTATGTCTGGAGGATGAAGGGATTGATATTTTGCATCGTTGCGGCGGAAATGCCAAATGCACGACTTGCCGGGTCGAAATTTTAGAAGGCGATCCGGGCGAGATCGGCGAGGCGGAAAAGACCATTTTGGCATCAAAGACCGACCTCGGCGATCATACGAGGCTTTCTTGTCAGGTTCGTCTGATGGATAACCTGCACGTCAAAGTCATCAATCAGGCGAGCGTCAAGGGAATTGATGCGGGACCGAGACCGGTAGAAGAATAGTAGCAGTTGGCAGAAAAGCAGACGGCAGTTTTTTTCGTTTGTGCCGACGGTTTTTATAAACAAATTTTATTCAGAACAAGGAGAGGAGAATGATGATCAGAAAAATAAAAAGAAAATTACTTGAATTGGCACCGACCAATGTTGCCGAGGCACATTGCGACGGACCTTGCGGAGTCTATGATCCGGCTTCAACCCGCATTGCGGCGGAAGCGGTTCTTTCGATGACGAAAAAAATTCTGGATTTGAAAAAGCCCGAAGACGAGGCGGGAAAAGTTGCTTATGCCAACACTCTGGCACGGTATATTTCCATCAAAGAGGAACAGGCTCAGGTCGCCAAAGACGAGGCCTTAATTTTATGGACCGATTATTTTAAGCCTGAACACTTGGAAAAATATCCGGACCTGCACGAACTTTTCTGGAAAACGGCCAAACTCTGCTCCTCCTGCAAACAGGAAGTCAGCAAGGAACACGCCGAGGAATTGATGGATAACGTCAAACGCATCCACGAGATTTTCTGGGATTCCAAAGGTCGTGATGTTGAGTGGTACACGGCTTCGTAGATTTCGGATTTCAGATTTTGGATTGCGGATTTTTTCTCAAGTTCGCAATCCTTTTTAGTTTTAAATCGAGTGAAAGGATTGCCGGAACAGAGTTTTTACCAGATCGGGTTGGTTCTCTTGGGCTATTTGCATAAATATGTCTGTGAGGGACCTTCGATGAATCCGACCTTGAGCGACGGCGAGGTGGTTTTGGTTGATAAAAATGCTGAAATAGGCGTCGGCGATATCGTCGTTGCAATTCATCCCTTAAAACCCGGGTTGCAGGTCGTCAAAAGAGTCGGTCAGATCACCGATAACGGACGTTATTTTTTGATCGGCGATAATCCCGATCAAAGCACCGACAGCCGCGATTACGGTGCAGTAGCAAGGGAATACATCATCGGAAAAGCCGTCGCCCGATCATTTTAGAAAAAGGAAGCAGTAAGCGGTGTGCGGAGAATAA
>JBGTRS010000302.1:5695-6023 GCA_041940665.1 Pyrinomonadaceae bacterium
GAAACTGCTGACCGCTGACTGACCTAGTACTTCGGCACGGATGGATCAACCTCATCCGACCAGGCACCGATCCCGCCTTTCAAGTTTATCAAACGCCCCGAAAAACCGTCTTTTTGCAAAGCCCTGATCGCTTTTGCACTTCGCACACCGCCCTTGCAGTTGACTATCGTTGTGCGGTTTCCATCAATTTCGCCGCGGCGTTTGACGACATCGCCGAGCGGAATCAGTTTTGTGTTCGGTATCTTGGCAATTTCATACTCGTGCGGTTCCCGCACGTCAATCAATTGCAGATCCTCGCCCGCGTCAAGCCTCTGCTTTAATTCCGTCG
>JBGTRS010000303.1:0-6008 GCA_041940665.1 Pyrinomonadaceae bacterium
AGCGTCGGTTCATCAATCGAGCCTTTGAAGTTAACCCAGCCGGTCAAACCGCCGACAATTCCGTCGTTGATATAGCCTGTTCCGAATTGGTATTTTTGAGGCGTTGCGTCCTGCACGCCGACATATGAACCGATGTTCACGCCGTCAAGATAAACCGTGCGGGTATTTGAGTTTCGGTGAAAAGTAACAGCGACGTGATGATAACGGTTATCGTCAACTCTGGTCTGACTCGTTGTAAATTGATTATTCTGATCTTTGAACATCTGAACACGGAGTTTACCGTTTTGGTCAACATAAATCGCCGGATTAGAACCGAACTGCGGATTATCATACGGGGAAGCAATGCGTTGCTGACCTAAAATCACGCCGTGAGATTCGGTCTTAAACCAGGTTTCAAATGTAAAATCAAGTGAAGAACTGAAAGTGTTTTCGGGAAGTTGGACATAACCGTCCGTGCCGTCGAACTTGAAACCGCGTCCTATTTTGCCATCCTCAAATCTAACATTTCCGACCAGCGTGCCGTTTTTCGTGCCGATAAAATCTTTTGCATCGTCTTCCGCCCGCCACCAACTTTTAACGCCGTTTGGGAGAGTGGCGACATCGCTATTTACAAAAACGGAATATTTTTGACTGATTCTTTCGCCGTTTATATAAACTTTGTTGATGAAAAATTCGTAGTTGCCGCCGGAACGCAAAGTTCCACGCAAGAATCTGCCTCCAATATCGGTTTGGATACTCAAACCGGGCGGCACATTACCCGTCAACTCATATACGTATCCGACACAACCGATTCTAATAACCTCTTCGATGTTAAATGAATAATTATCACCGACATTGAAATTTGTCGGCGATTGTCTCGGCAGAGTGTTATCAACCGCCGTTTTGACGATCTTGACCGGAACAGATTGCTCTTGTCCGACACCGTTGCGTACCTTGATCGTAAAACTCGCCGTTGTCGGCACTTCGGTTGCGGCGGAGTCGTCAACATCGGCGGTTATCTGATAATCGTTATTAACGGCGAGATTGCTGACGTTGATATTATTGACCGTCGCAGTCGAGCCGTTATTGACCGTAACCGATAATGACGAAGGTGGGTCGCCCGCTCCGGCAACCCAGCCGAGAATTACATTTCGCGGCGGAAAATTTGGAAAGCAAGCTAATTTTACAGCCTCCTTACTGACTACGGTCATTTGTGTGAACTTTATTTTCGCTGCATAGAAATTTGAATCGGCTCCGATATATTTAATTTCCTCAACCAATTCCGTTTTATTCACGTCCAAGGGATCGGTGATAACGAATCGGGAACCTTTTCGGGCGGCGATTTTCTTCTGCCCCAACCAATCAATGTATTCAATCGAGAGAGTTTGTCTGCTGATGAAAAGAGTGAGTTCATCAACAAACCAACCGCCGTTTAAACGGGCGGAGTGGAGTATGCCGTCCCAATCCCTATAGGTTATCTTATTGTTTTCGGTCGTGCCGCCGACACCATTTTGGCGAATGATAAATTGGCGATCATTCGGGTCAACCGGCGGAACTCCCGTGCCGGAATAATCGGGCAGGGATTCAAGCAGAAAATTCAGGTAAAGTTCCTGATTCCCGCCATCCGTGGTTGTCAAATTAAGAAGATTAATATTCTGAGTCTGGGCAGTGTTGATAGCTTCCTGAAGTTTCCCCGGAAGTTGTGAAGCGTTACCGACATTGATGCCTTGAACTATAAGAATCATCAATCCCGCCACGATGATTGCCGCCGGACCCGCCACGGCACTTGCTCCAATCGAGCCGGAAGCTGTGGTTGCTGCGGGTAAGACGGCAATTCCCGTGGAAGAAAAAGTAACTCCGGCGGCAGGCATAATTGCTGAGAGTGTTCCAAATGTTATCGTCGAACCAAATACCGCTCCCACTGTTCCGGCAACTGCGGAGACAGTCAAACCGTAACTGATAACTAATGTCGTAGTTGTTAGACGGGAAATATCTTGCCCTTCCGCCGTGTAGAGACCTTGATAGGCATGGGCTGAACCGAACTGCTGAAATTCTTCAAACGACGGTGCAATCGGTCCCGAAAAATAACCAGCCAATCTATTACGGCATACTCCGCCCGGATTGTATGTATATGGTTGAGGCGGACTATAAAAGCACGGAAGTGAATTCCATTCGTCATACTCATCTTTCGCTTTTTGGGCGACCAGCACCCGGCGTTGTTTGACACGCCCGGCAAATACGGCTAAAGCCGCTTGTTCTTCGGCGGTCGGATTTTGTTTTTTGATAAGTTCATTCAATCTTATAAATAAAGCCGAACGAACTTCGTTGCGGGCATAACTCATTACGCGACTGCGGTCGGTCGGCGGCAGATCGTAGAGAGCGATCACGTCGTCAATTGCCTGATTCGTCAGATCATCCTCGACCTGACCGCCGCCGAGCGGACAGCCCTGTAAGATCCGATCAGCACCGTAGCAAGATGAGCCGAGTTTTTGAGCAAATGCTTTTAATATTGTTGAGTCAACCGAAAAAAGCGGGACAAAATAAATCGTCAGGATCAGAAACAGCGAAACCGTCTGTCGGGTGATTTTTTGCAGTTGGATAAAATTCTTTAGTGTTATAAAAATTGTTTCCTTCGATTTGCTTATCTCAATTCTTTTTTTCATTTTTTTACTCCTCTCTTAAATAAAAATCTTTATCTAGTCCGCCGAAATTATTTGTCTTAAAGAAATTAGTTCGTCCTTCAAAATAAAACCGCTCGCCCCGGCTTCATCGGCGGCTTCCTTTAATTCCGCATCATCATATTGCGTAACGATCAAAATATTGGCTTCGGGAAACTTGGCAACTATCTGCTTTGTTGCCGTAATGCCGTCCATTACGTTCATCTCCCAATCCATCAAAACCCAATCGGGAAGAAAACCGCGGTATGAATCGAGTGCTTCGCAACCGTCCTCGCATTCCCGAAATTCGTCCGTCAAATCCTGCAAAAAGGAACGCATCATTTGGCGTATTTCAAAATTGTCGTCCACGATTAAAATTTTCATTGCGATTTTGAGTATAGAAAGATTCGGCGGGCTTGAAAATCCGTTTTGACTCGTATTTTGCTATGCGGGAAGACTCGTATTTTATCTACGTATTGACTCGTAGATTGTGAAGTGAATTTAACGCAAAGACGCAAAGGTGCAAGGACGCAAGGATTTTTAGAATTGGTTGGAAAGGCTTTTTTGAGTAATGCTCATTCGCCAATGAAATGAACATTCCATAATTTCTATGCGTCCTTGCGTCTTTGCGTTAAAAAATTTTCTCGGCTAAATCTCCGATTTATGCGTAACGGCGAATTTGACCAAAGCCAAACTGCCTGACAAATCGAGTTTGCGGCAGATATTCGTGCGGTGCGTTTCGACTGTACGATAGCTGATAATAAGTTCGGCGGCGATTTGCTTCGAGGTTTTTTCTTCGGCGATGAGTTTTAAGATGCGTCGTTCGGTCGGTGTCAGGCTCTTCAAACCGGGCAGATTTTCTTCCAGTTCGACTATGCGGTGTCTTCTATTTAAAAGCAAAGCCGAAAGAGCCGGACTTAAAAAAGGCTTTCCAGCGGCAACCGATTTGATGCTAGCCACGATGTCATTAACCGCACTGTCTTTTAAGACATAGCCCTTCACGCCTAAATCCATTGCCTCCTCGAAAATCTCGTCTTCGCTGTGCATCGTCAGAAAAACCACTTCCGTTATTAAATTTTTTTTAACTAACGAACGGACGACATCAAAGCCATCCGTTTCCGGCATATCAATATCGAGAACGGCAACATCCGGCCGGTGTTTTTCGATGAGTTCGAGAGCCGCATCGCCGCCGCCCGCTTCGGCAACAATCGTAATTGATCTGTCGGTTTCGATAATTTGTCTTAAGCCCTGCCGGACGATCGGATGATCATCAGCCATCACTATCTTTATCTGTCTTTCCATCTTTTTTGTTTCCCTTGGAAATATCGATTTTAATATCAAGGGTTGTGCCTTTATCTAACGCCGATTCGATCGAATGCGAGCCGCCGAGAATTTTTATTCTTTCCGCCATTCCGAGTAAACCGAAACCGTCCTTTTTTTTATTATTTAATGCTCCGTCGGTTGAAAAGCCTTTGCCGTTATCCCGGATTTTTATCGAAAGAAAATTATCAGACCGTTTTATTTTGACATATACTTCCGACGCTTCGGCGTGTTTCAAGATGTTATTCAAACTTTCCTGCACGATGCGGTAAAGACTCATCTCATCCTCATTCGTAAAAAGTTTGTCAATATTTTCGATCTCAGCCTTGATCCGTAAACGGCTGTTTTCCGAGGTTTTGTTAAAAAGCGATTTTAAGGCTTTGGTCAATCCCAAACGGTCGAGCAAGTAAGGACGCAAAGCATGGGAAATCTCGCGGACTTCGTTGATGGCAAAGTCGGATTGTTCGGTAATTTGGTCGAATTGCGTTTTGGCAGTTTCCAAATCTTTTGTATTTTGAACGGCGAAAACGGCCCGGTTTTTTATCATTGCCAGTGTTTGTCCGAGTGAGTCGTGAAGTTCCGCCGCGACCCGTCGGCGTTCCGATTCGTGGGCGATGATCAAACGACGCGAAAATTCTTCCTGCACTGACTGCTTTTGCTCCAAATTGGCAACCCGCCGCCGATACACCGCAAACAAAATTGCACAAACAACAAAAACGGTCAAGAAAGTAAACCACCAGGTTGCGTAAAATGGCGGCAAAACTGTTATTTTCAAACTCCTGCCTTCTAAATTCCAAATGCCGTCGCCGTTGTCGGCAATTACTCTGAACGTATATTCTCCCGCCGGAAGCCGCGAAAAATAAGCCGTCCGGCGAGTGCCGACATCAATCCAATCTTTATCTATATCTTCTAGCCGGTATTTGAATTTGATCTGTTGCGGACGTTGCCAACTGATCGCGGTAAATTTTATCTCCGTATTTTCTTGGTGCGGATTGATCTCCAAAATATCTTTATTCGGCTGAATTTTGCCGTCCATCTGAACCTGTTCGATGATAACGGCAGGCGGTTCAAGATTTTGTTTGGCAGAATCTATTTTGACCAAGCCGTTAATCGTCGGAAACCACAGATTCCCGTCGCGTGTTTTCCATCCGGCGGGACTTGCACCGTTGCATTCGCGGCTCAACATTCCGTCTTCCGTGCCGTAGGAAAACGAACTAACCTGCTTGATCTTGCCGTCGGCAAAATCGTTGAGTTCGCTCCGACTGGCACGATAAATTCCCTTATTGCCGCTCATCCAAAAATTACCCGTATCGTCTTCTAGTATGGCAAAAGCAAGATTGTCATAAAGCCCGTTGCGGCTCGTGATGGTCGTTAATTTTCCGTCTTTCAAACGATTCAATCCCCCGCCGCTCGTGCCGATCCAGATCGTGCCTTCGCGGTCTTCGTAGAAAGCAAAAATACGGTTGTTTCCCAATCCGTCATCGGTCGTCCAATTGGTAAACTTTCCGTCTTTGTAACGGCTGACACCTTCGCGTGTGCCGATCCAGATTGCTCCCTCGCGGTCTTCAAAAAGGGATAAAATAAGATTGTCAACCAAGCCGTCGTGCTTCGTAAAAATTTTGAATTTCCCGTCTTTAAATAAATTCAATCCGTCGTAAGTGCCGACCCAGATATTTCCTTCCCGGTCGCCGATCATCGAAAAAACGTAATTAGTTGACAGACCTTCGTTCGTCGTAAAATGTGTGAATTTCCCGCCGTCAAATCTAAAAACTCCGTTGCCGCCAACCCACAAATTTCCGTCCCGATCTTCGGTTATTGTTCGCACGTTACCGGGAATTTGGTTCGAAACGGAATAATCTTTGATTACGCCGTTCTCAAGTCGGCTCAGGCGGTTGGGCGAACCAAACCACAAATTACCCGCTTTATCTTGAAAAATCGCACTGACGTAACCTTCTGCCGAATTTTCGGAAACGGTAAAAGTTTGAATGCGCGGCGGGCGATATTTCAGCAAACCATGCAAATACGTGCCGACCCATAACTGATTGTCGGAAT
>JBGTRS010000304.1:0-5987 GCA_041940665.1 Pyrinomonadaceae bacterium
GGCCGCCACGAGCAGTATGGCAAAACTTATCGGTGAAGATGAGTTTCCGGCTGTTGTACACGAAGGAGAACGCGAAAGCATTTTTATCAGCGTGATCGGGAGAAGTCTTTTAGTTGTCGTCTTTGACCAACGCTCAACACTCGGTTTGGTCAAACTGAGAACGAAAAAAGCTTCTTTTAAAGTGGCTTCGATTCTTGAAGATGTAGCCCGCAATTCGGCGAATCAATCCCTGGAAGAAAGTTCGTTTTTCTCCGAAATCACGGACGAGGATATTGACAGTTTGTTTAGTTAATCTAGGCAATCATTAGTTGTTCGTTGGCAGTTGTTCGTTGAAGACTTAGCTGAATTCTCAACAAACCACTTAACGCTAACCGCTAACCACTAACCAAAATTATGACTTTCATCAATTACGCATCCCGCGAGATAAATTGCAAAATTGTTTATTACGGCCCCGGTCTTTGCGGGAAAACGACGAATCTGCAATATATTTACGATTCAACCGCCCCGCAGGCCAAAGGCAAATTGATCAGTCTGGCCACTGAAACCGACCGCACTTTGTTTTTCGATTTTATGCCGCTCGAACTCGGCACGGTGCGTGGATTCAAAACCCGGTTTCATTTATATACGGTTCCCGGTCAGGTCTATTATGATGCCTCGCGTAAACTTATCTTAAAAGGCGTTGACGGCGTTGTCTTCGTCGCCGACAGTCAGGAAGAACGGATGGATGCCAATATCGAATCGCTTTATAATCTGCAGGAAAACCTCGAAACGCAGGGCTTCGATCTGATGAAAATCCCGTATGTTCTGCAGTTAAATAAACGCGATCTGCCGAATGTCATTCCGGTTGACGAATTAACTTCGGAACTGCAAAGAAAAGGCGAACCCGTCTATGAAGCGGTCGCTACGGACGGCGAAGGAGTTTTCGATACGTTAAAAGCGGTCGCTAAACAAGTTCTGACCGAACTTAGAAAAGGTTAGAAAAGTAAAAGATAAAAGATAAAAAAAAGACGCGATGCAGATTGTCTCTCGCGTCTTTTTTGTTTTCAGTTAAAAAATATAACTATTTTGAAGGCATTAAAACCGTGTCAATGACGTGAATGACTCCGTTTGAAGCCATTACATCGGTTTTTGCAACGGTTGACTTTCCGCCTTTGGCGTCCGTTATGACGACATTTTCACCGTCGAGCGAAGCCGTAATCTCTTCACCCTGGACTGTTTTCAAAGTCGCTTTTCCGTCGCCCTTTTTGATGGCATCGGCAACCGCACTGGCATCCAATTTTCCGGAAACGACGTGATATGTCAAGATACCTTTTAGTTTATCTTTGTTCTCAGGCTTTAACAGATCATCAAGCGTTGCTTTGTCAATTTTTTCAAATGCCGCGTTGGTCGGTGCAAATACCGTAAATGGGCCGTCGCCTTGCAGCGTTTCAACCAATTCAGCCGCTTTAACTGCCGTCACGAGCGTTTCGAAATCATCGTTTCCGCCCGCTACCGCCACGATATCTTTGGCATCACCCGATTCGCCGCTGTTGGCATCAGCCGAATTTGAATTTGCGTCAGCCGTATTTCCGTTGTTATCGGCCGTGTTTTCAGCACCCGTGTTCGTTGTATTGCCTTCATTCGAAGCGGGACAACCGACCATAAATAAAAGTAAAAAGCTCAAACTCAATGTTAGTAGTAATCTCATAATTATTTTTCCTCTTCTGATTCTTCAAACTAAAATCATAAGGGCATTTATCAAAAAAGCCGCAAAACACCCGGCTTTTTGCAAAGCTACAAAGACAGGAGAATGACTTCAATAAACTCATTGATAAATACCCTTATATGCTTGTATTCGCCGAAAGTTCAGAATCGGATTCATTTTTTTTTACATTTAAATCTTGAACATTTCGCCAGGGCTTAATTCGGTTTTGTTTGCCCGAAAAACGCTTTAGTCACAAAATCGTTTTCTGATCTTGTTCAATTCTCTAAAATTCCCCGTAAATTCTGCGGGAGCTTTAGAGAATTATGAAAAGATTCAGACCATCTATCAGAAGATTGCCGGAAACGGGGGGCATTACGAAGTTTTTCATCACCCTTTTTTTGCTGTTGTTTGTTCCTCTGAAATCCGCGGCACAAAATGCTCCGGCGGCAAATTTGAGCGGCGTTGT
Source organism: Pyrinomonadaceae bacterium (assembly GCA_041940665.1). Classification (GTDB taxonomy): domain Bacteria; phylum Acidobacteriota; class Blastocatellia; order Pyrinomonadales; family Pyrinomonadaceae; genus Aridibacter. The sequence goes on from JBGTRS010000304.1 coordinate 2,151, forward strand.
CAGAGATGAATTCAACGGCCTAATTGTCGGGGCAGAGATAAATCTGTATCAAAAAAGCGGCAGAACTCAGACCGTTTTCAGCGATAATCAAGGCTCTTTCAATTTTGAGAATCTGCCGTTCGGCCGATACACACTGCAAATATCGGCAGAGGGTTTTGCCCGCTATGAAAAATCCCTCGATCTAAATTCAATCCTTCCCGTTTCTTTTTCCGTCATTCTATATCCGACAGTGATCGAAAATGTCGAGATTAAAAGTTATTCCGAAAATAATCTGTTAGATTCGGAAACTCTGGCGGGAACTCAGGTCATAACGGAAAATGAACTCGCAGATCTGCCCGATGACCCGGAAGAATTAAGCCGCGAACTGCAAAACCGGGCGGCTTCGGCGGGAAGCGTTCCGGGCAATGCAGTTGTTACGGTTGACGGTTTTTTAAATGAAGGACGGCTTCCTTCAAAATCGGCGATCCGGGAAGTCCGCGTCAATCCGAATCTTTTTTCCGCCGAACATAGTTTTCCGCCGTTTCGCGGCGGGCGGATCGAAATCATTACTAAACCCGGGGCGGGCGAACTGACGGGTTCGGCGTTTTTTAACTTTAATGACGATTCCTTTAACGCCCGCCATCCGTTTGCGAGAGAGCGTGCCGAAACAAACACGAAACTTTACGGTTTTCAGCTCGGTTCGCCGATCATAAAGGATCGTTCGGGATTTTTTGTTGATTTTGAAAAACGCGACATTGACGAAGCCTCAATCGTCAACGCCGTCATTCTCGACAATAATTTTCAGAGGGCGGGTTTTTCAGAAAATGTGCCGAATCCTCAGCGTTTGCTGATCGGTTCTGCCCGCAACGACTGGCAGATCGGCAAAGATCATTCGCTTATTTTCCGGTACGATTTCAATCGAACCCGCGTCGAAGGACAGGGCATCGGCGGGCTGAATCTTTCGAGCCGGGCTTTTGACTACGAGCAAACCGAAAACAATTTCCGCTTTTCCGAAACCGCCGTCATCAACGCCAAAACCGTTAACGAACTGAGAATCGGCCTGACCTTGAGAGATACGGAACAAAGGGCTGTATCGGATGCTCCGGTTATAGATGTCGCCGGAGCATTTACAGCGGGCGGAGCGGATCTGCAAAGGTTTTCTTTGAAAGAAACCGACCTCGAGATCAGCAACAATCTGGTCACGGAAGCCGGCAACCATATCCTGAAAATCGGAACACAAATTTTTAATTACCGAACGAATGATCGCCGCCGCGAAAATCAAAACGGCACGTTTTTCTTCGGCGGAAGAGAGATCAGCGATGTTAATGGTTCGACCGTTTTTATTTCTGGGCTTGAGCAATACCGCCGGACGCTTTTGGAATTGCCGGGCGGTGTGCCGACAAGATTTTCGGTCAATCTCGGCGAACCTTCCGTTTCCGTCAACCAATGGCTTTTTGCCGCGTTTATTCAGGACGAATGGCGGGTAAATAAAAAGGTTTTGATAAGTTTGGGACTGCGAGCCGAATCGCAGACTCTACCGAAAGACCAGTTTCGTTTCGCCCCGCGTCTGAGTATCGCTTACTCGCCCGACAAAAAACAAAACTGGGCAATCCGGGCGAGGGCGGGAATTTTTTATCAGAGAATAAGCGATGCCTTGAGTCTGGAAAGCGAACGGCTAGACGGCAGAAATCAGCAACGGATCTTGATCGACGATCCGGCTTTTCCGAATCCCTTCCCGGGCGGAACAAATGCAAATCCGGTGACGGTTCGACGCATTTTGGATCCGAATTTAAAAGCTCCCGGCTCTCTGCAGATGCGTGTCGAACTGCAAAGACAATTGCCGCAGGGCTGGAGCGTGTCTTCAAGCTACAGCGTCACGCGAGGCTGGTCGCAGTTGCGTTCGAGAAATATCAATGCTCCGCTTATCTCGTTGGAAAATCCCGATCCGGGAACCGCTCCGCGTCCGTTCGGAGTTCCCGTAAATATCTTTCAATTTGAATCGAGCGGAAGATTAGAAGGCAATGTTTTGTATATCGGCGTCAATCAGAATACCTACAAACTTTTCAGTCTCAACGCGGGTTATCTGAATTTCGATTTTAAGACGGACACGGACGGTGCGTTTTCGTTTCCGCAGACGAGCTACGATCTAAAGGGCGAATTTGCTGCCCCTTCGTGGCAGACGCAGCATTATATGTTTTTGAGTTCGAGTGTAAATCTGCCCTGGAAACTGCGTCTGGCAACTTCGGTCAACGCTTCGTCGGGAACGCCTTTTAATGTCACGACCGGAAGGGACAATAACGGCGACGGAATTTTTAACGACCGTCCCCGTCTGACCTCTCCGGCAGATTTGCGGGCGATTCAAACCCGCTTCGGTTTCTTAAACCCGGACGCGGTAAACGGCGATCTCCAGCGAAATATCGGCACGAATCCCGCAAATTTTACCGTCAGTATGAACCTTCGCCGGACTTTTGTTCTCCGAAAAGAAAAGGAAAAGGAATATAAATTAACCGTTCACGTCCGGGCAAACAATCTGTTTAACCGCACAAATCCGCACGGTGTCAGCGGCGTTTTGAATTCGCCGTTTTTCGGACGGGCTTTTTCGGCTCAGACGGCACGCCAAATCGAATTCGGTTTGCGTTTTAGTTTTTAGATTTTCAGGGAGTTATAAATTATGAAAAAATCAACATTTTGCCTGCTACAAATTCTGCTTTGTTCGGTGTTAGGCGTTTACGGACAAAGAAACGCGGTAAATCTGTTGCCGGTCATTCCGTTCATCGCCGAATATGAATATGCCCCGACCTATCTTGCTCAGGACATCAAAGACCATCCGCAGTATGAGGAGATCATCGCGATCTTTGATCCCGCAGATGCGGCTTCCGTCGAGGTAATTCTGGTTGAAAAAGATTCCCGCAAGCGGGTCGTTTACTGCAATTCCGAAACAAACCTGACAAAACGGAAGATGCAAGGCTATGAAGCCTTCCTGTCGAAAATTGATTTCAAGTCGTCCGAATCCGACAATCGTCTGCCGATTTACGGTTTCGGATTTCAGGATAAACACGTTCAGCCGGTTGTCTGGCGGGTTATCCCGACCGGCAAGCCGTCCAGCCGCGGAGCGGGTATCAACGGAGTTGACGATGATGCGGCGTTCCGCATCGAATACCGGGATTTCGGCACAACCATCGGCGAGGGAACGGCCGTCAAGATCGGCGATCGGATTTTTGAAGCCCTGCCCTGGCCGGCGATCAGTTCACCGCCATATTTTTACGCCTATCACGGCACATTTACGGTCGGCAGACATCTCGGAGCCTTCCGGCGTTCGGGAAATGAAAACTGGCGTGTTACTGCCCAACCGAAAAATCTGAAGAAGGGCGAAAGTTGGATTTTGACGAACGGGCGGGAATATAAACGGACATTAAAGATCGTTTCTGATAAAGCGAATGAACTGGTGATTGACGAAACGAATCCGCCGTTTGAAAACGCCCCGCGGCTGAGAATCGTTCTGCACATCACGCCGACAGGCTACAATCTGCGGGCGATCGAAATGAATCAAAATTCAAAAGAAATGCGTATAAAATTCGAGCCGGAACTGCCTGTTCTGCAAATCAACGATGCGAAAGATTTTGAAGGCCGGTTTATAATTGACCAGGGCGAAACGAAATCGGTCGTCACGGGAACTATCACCCGTCAAACGCTCGGTGAAAATTCTTTCGGCTTCAAATGGCAACCGAAATCGCCCGATTGGTCAAAATCGAAATCTTTTGAATCTTTTATAAACATCGAACCGAACGGTTATTCGATCACGACCAAAAAGGAGAGTTAAAACCGGAATGCAGTTCAAAACTAAAAATTTTCTGATCT
>JBGTRS010000305.1:0-5976 GCA_041940665.1 Pyrinomonadaceae bacterium
GACCACATCACGTACGGCACCCACTGGCAGATGTTGACGATGCTCCCCGACGGCGAACTCAAGGACGACATGCTGAAGGCGATGCACGAAGACGCGTGGGAGAAGGCGCTCTACAACCACGACAGCGCGAAGTTCAACGTGATGTACGCGTCGGTGGTGCCGGAGTCGATGGCGCCGGAGCGCGCTCGGATCATCCAGACGGCGATCAAAGACGCGATAAACGTTACGGCATCAATCAAGTAAGCAACCGATGCCCCGTATTTGGCGATGATAAAACCGCCGAGGATCGGACTGATGATAAATCCGACCTCAAAACGGATCGCGTTCAAAGCGGCCACCGCGGACATATGTTCGAGCGGCACGATCTTCGGGATAAGAGCTTCAAACGAAGGCCTCTGCAGACCGGCCAGACCGGCGTGAATGGCAACCGCCAAAAATAAAACCCAAACCTGCGGATTCGGTAAAAGTGCGTTGCCGAGCAAAATCAAGGTTGTGATCAGCTGACCGATCTCGGTCAGACGCAGCATCTTCCGCCGGTCAACCGCATCCGCCAAAGCTCCGCCGATAAACGCGAGGAAAAACATCGGAACGAATTCCGCCGCACCGATCAATCCGACGTAAAGATTCGATTTCGTCAGTTGATACATCTGGACGGGAACGACGATAAAGGTCATCATCGTGCCGAAAAACGAGATCAACTGCCCGAAAAACAAGAGTCGGTAATCCCTTGAAATCTTCAATGGAGTAATATCTATAATCACAACATTTACCTCTCAAGACTTGACGCGAAAAATCATCGGTCGAAGTATCAAAAGCTTGAAAAAATTTATGCGGCAATCCTTTTGAAATCGTTATCGGTGGAACGGCTTCCGGCATTTTTGGCAAAAGGTAATTCTAGACTTTTATGCACGCAATGTCATAACGCACGGATAATATTTGTTTTCAACCTTTTACAAGACTTATTTACCGTTTACAAAGTTTTTATTTGCTGGAAAGATTTTTGGTATATGATTTATGCATTGTTCTACCAAATCTCCGAAAAATTTGTAAAAATAAAATGTTATATATACAAAAAATAATTCCGCCGGTTCTGTTATCAATCGTCTTTTTAATTTGTTCGATCCCGTGTGCGGCGGGTGATCTAAAAGTAGAAAATGTCAGATATTTTGCCAACCGCGATTCAAAGGCCGAACCGCGTGTCGTTTTTGATCTGAGCTGGAAAAACGCCTGGCGGAATTCCAGAAATTACGATGCCGCCTGGATATTTTTGAAGTTTCCGGGAAATAACGGCGACCGCCACGCAAAATTGGCTTTGGACGGTCATACGGTCATAAATATGCCGGAGTTTGATTCTCCTAATGCCGAAATTGATGTTGAAGCGAACGGCAGAGGATTTTTCATCCATCTCAGGGAAAATTTTCGCGGCGATATAAATTGGCGGGTGAGCGTAAAACTGGACGAAACGAAACTCGGCGAAAGAGTTCCGCAAATTCAGCCGAAGGTTTTCGGGATCGAGATGGTCTATATTCCGAAGGGCGGCTTCACATTAGGCGAACCGGGCGAAGAGGCTCTGAATTACGGAGCGTTTTATCGTTCAAACGCAAACGGCGAACCGAACGGTTTGTTTGAAGTAAATTCCGAAGCCGAGATAAAAATAGGTGCGGCGGAAGGTAATCTGTATTACCGTCAGGGCGATTATGTCGGCGACCGGACGGGAACGCTTCCGGTTGAGTTTCCGAAGGGTTTTGATGCCTTTTATGTTATGAAATACGAACTTTCGCAGGGACAATACGCCGATTTTTTAAACAGTATTTCAAACGAGGCCACATTTGAACGCGTAAATTTCGGCGGGCGAAGCTATTTTGAAAATCGCGGAACGGTTCGATTGAAGAATGGTCGTTACCTGGCAGAAAAACCGCATCGCCCGATGAATTTTATCACCTGGGATGACGGCCTTGCCTTTGCGGATTGGGCGGCACTACGGCCTCTGACGGAATTGGAATTTACAAAAGCAAGCCGCGGTTCCCGAAAACCGATTTCTAATGAATTTCCGTGGGGAACATCGGATGCGGATCAGCTTGCGAGAATCGTTGATACGGAAAATGATCTGACATTTATAAATGGCTGGACGGAAGAAAAACTCTCGAATGGAACCCAGCCCGTTTTCGGAGCTTCGTATTTCTGGGTGATGGATCTTTCGGGCAGTCTTTGGGAGAGAGTCATTACGGCCGGTTCGCCCGATGGCCGGGCTTTCAAAGGCACCCACGGCGACGGCGATCTGGAAGGACGCGGCAATGCGACAAACGAAGATTGGCCGCACACCGACAAAAATAAAAACGGACACGGTTACCGCGGCGGCGGCTTTTATTTTCAGGGCCGAGCCGAACACGAATTCAACCCGTACAGCCCGATCGCCTTTCGACGTTTCGGCGGCTGGTCGGGAGCAGACCCGCACGAGGCTTACGGTTTTCGGTGTGCGAGAACTGCCAAATAAACTTTTTCGGATTTTTTTACCACAGATGAACACAGATGGATACAGATAAATACAAAGATATTTAATATATAATTCAATTCGTCTTGAATCTGTGTGAATCTGTGTTCATCTGTGGTTAATTCTTAATGCCTGAAAAAAAATTTTGGAAACAAACACACAAATCCCATCGTTTTGGACGCTTCAACTGATCGGTTGGACGGGCTATACGATCGACCGCTTCATTTCTCTGGAAGGCAGATTCTTTCCGGTGGCGGCGACGTATATCGCCGTTGCGTTCGGTTTGACTTTGCTTTTACGCCCGATCTATCACCGCGTTTGGAAAAAAACTCAGTCAATTATAATCATCGGGCTGACGGCAATTTTTTGCTCGATCACCGCCGCCTTTCTGTGGCTGGTGTTGGGTGAGATTATTTTTGATTTTTTCGGAATCCGTGAGATCAAATACGAACGCTTTGCTGATTTCCTTTGGGATTCGTTCCGCTATTCGCTTCAGCATCACAAACCGTTTTTATTCCTGTCGTGGAGTTCGCTCTATTTCGGCATCAAATACTGGCAAAGCAAACGCACCGAGGAAGAACTTGCTCTCAAAGCCAATGCTCTCGCTCAGGAAACCGAATTAAAGATGCTTCGGTATCAGATCAATCCGCATTTTTTGTTTAATTCTCTAAATTCCGCGAGTGCCCTGATCCGCGAAAATCCAAAACGGGCCGAAAAAATGCTCGATGAACTATCGGAATTTTTGCGTTATTCGCTCAATAAAACAAAAGCCGGATTGGTAACTTTGAATGAAGAGATCGAAGCGGTGCAAAATTATCTGAACATCGAAAAAATCCGTTTTGAAGAAAAGCTCGTGGTAGATTTCCAAATCTCCGAATCGGTCCTGAATTTTAATCTGCCGAATTTTTTGCTTCATCCGCTCATTGAAAATGCCGTCAAATACGGAATGCAAACAAGCGATCTGCCTTTGAAAATTAGGATCAGAGCTGAAAAGCTAGATGAAACGGTTTTGATCGAAGTGATAAATTCAGGATTTTGGGTTGAAAACGGAAATTTAAACGGAAACGGAACGAATGTCGGGATAAAAAATGTCAGGAAACGGCTCGAGCAGTTTTTTCCCGGCCGGCACGAATTCGGGATTTCAAAAGAGCCGGCAAGCGTCCGCATCACGCTTAAATTTTATCAATGAAAAAAGTTTGGAAAGCGATAATTATTGATGACGAGAGACTCGCCCGGGCAAAACTGCGGCGGCTTCTCGAAGAACATCCCGACGTAAAGATCGCCGGCGAAGCGGACGGCGTTTCGGAAGGCGTAAAACTTATCGAAGCCGAAAAACCCGACGTTATTTTTCTGGACATCCAGATGCCGAATGCGACCGGGTTTGATCTCTTGGAACAAACGAACATCGAAGCTCAGATAATTTTCGTCACGGCTTTTGATGAATATGCCATCCGGGCTTTCGAGGTCAACGCGCTCGATTATTTGCTCAAACCGATAAATCCAAAACGGCTCGCCGAAGCCATCGAGCGTTTGGCAGAACGATCAGATTCGGACACACCGCAACAATCGCTCGAATATGATGATTTTTTCTTTATCAATACAAAGGAAGAGTCAAAATTTATCAAGGTCAGTTCGATCAAATGCATCACGGCGGCGGATGTTTACACGGAAATTTATACCGAAACAGGCGGGAAATTTTTGCTTTCCAAAACGATGAATGAATGGGAACAGCAACTTCCGAAAAAGAATTTTATCAGAATTCATCGTTCGACGATCATCAATCTCGAACATATTGAAAAGGTCGAAAAATGGTTTAATTATTCTTACCGGGTTTATCTCAAAGATTTTGCCGGGCCGCTTACCATCAGCCGCCGCTATGCAAACAAGATCAAGGGAAAATTCGGATAACTGATTGATTCCTAAACGCCGATCTGATTCGCCAATTTCGAATCATCCATCAGACGCATTCCCAATTTTCCGAGCAATTCCGTATCGCGGTTGGTTTCAGGATTCGGCGTCGTCAGAAGTTTATCGCCCATAAAGACCGAATTCGCACCGGCAAGAAAGCAAAGTGCCTGAGCTTCGTCTGAAAGCTGTAAACGACCGGCACTCAGACGAACCATTGATCGCGGCATTAAAATCCGGGCGGTGGCGATCATCCGGACAAAATCGAATACGTCCAGATCTTTTTCATCTTCAAGCGGCGTTCCTTCGACCTTGACGAGTTGATTGATCGGCACGCTTTCGGGATGCGGGTTTTGGTTGGATAATTGCCGCAGAAGTCCGTAGCGGTCAGATAAAGTTTCGCCCATCCCGATAATTCCGCCCGAGCAGACCGTCACGCCGGATTTGCGGACGTTCTCGAGCGTTTTCAAGCGTTCGTCATAAATTCTGGTTGAAATGATCGAACCGTAGAATTCGGGCGATGTGTCGAGATTATGATTATAGGCGGTGAGCCCGGCTTCAGCGAGTTTTTCGGCTTGGTCTTCGCGGAGCATTCCGAGTGTGCAACAGGCTTCCAGCCCCAATTCACGAACGCCGCGAACCATCTCCAAAACCTGCTCAAATTGTTCGCCGTCCGGCACATCACGCCACGCCGCTCCCATACAGAATCTTGTCGCCCCGGACTCTTTGGCATTTCGAGCGGCTTGCAGAGTTTTATCCACGCTCAGAAGTTTTTCACGTTCGACTTCCGTTTTGTAATGAGCCGATTGCGGACAATACGCACAATCTTCGGGACAGCCGCCCGTTTTGATGCTCAAAAGCTGACAGCCTTGAATCTCGTCCGTTTTATGAAATTGGCGATGTACCGTCTGGGCTTCGAAAATAAGTTCGGGAAACGGCAAATTGTAAATCTCTTCGATCTCTTCGATCGTCCAATCGTGTCTTAAATCAGTCATAAATTTTATAAATTTGGTCTTTGATATTTCCAAAGTGTCAGTAGCCCGACCGTGAGGAAGGGCTCTAATATAATCTTTTCAGAGAAGTATTTCGATGTAGAAGCCGCTCCCTGACGGTCGGGCTACTGACACAAAAAACCGGCTTTTAAGGTTTGACATAATCCGTCCAGAAAAACAGATATGTCGCGTAAAAGTTGATGATAAATGAAAAAATGTATGTAATCCATTCGAGAACGGTAATTTTTTTCGGGCGGGTTTCAAGCAGGATGAGGAAAATCCAGGGCAAAAGGATGATCGCGTAGCGGTAACTGTATTGCCAGCCGCCGGCGTTTCCGTGAATCCAGAGCAAAAAGGTCTGGACGATGATCGAAATCCAGCAGATATATTTCAGGATGTCGTGTTTGAATTTTTTTGTGAAAATAAAGATAAGAAAAGTAAGGATGTGCTTGGCCATTTTTATCTGGATTTGTACCCGAGACCTGATAAGTTTAACCATGCAGCAGCTTTTACCCTTCTAAAGAGGGCCAAAATCGATGGAAAAGTGAACCAAGCAGCAGTAGCAATGGTAACTAACTTCCATCCATC
>JBGTRS010000306.1:0-5963 GCA_041940665.1 Pyrinomonadaceae bacterium
GCAACGCAAATATCTCCAGATTAAATTAACTAATGGTTAGTGAAAATCTTAAATTGAGTGCAACCTCTGATGAGGATTTACGTGTCCGTATCAATGCGATTCGTGCTTTATCGGAGCTTAAAGCAACAACAATAGCGGATACACTTCTCGAACGTAGCGAGAAGTTATTTGCCGAGTATAAAAAATCAAAATATAAAAATCCGATTGAAGAAAACGAACTACTAACGCTTGCTATGGCTTTGGGAACTATCTTGAAAGGGTCAAATGATGAACGTGCAATCAAATTTTTAGACGAGTTTCGGAAGGCGGAAGGTCGCAAATCACCGGAGCTTGAAATCGCTTTTCATAGCATTGCCCCATTGAAGTTTATTTACTCAAAAGTTCCTGATTATTCCGATTGGAAAGTTACAAGAAGCTTTGCTTTGGCACTAGGAGCATCTGTTGATTTAGGTGATAGTAAGGATGGAAAAATACTGGAAGCCAAAGCAAAGGAATTGGTTAGCCCTTTAGTTAAAAGTAAAAACAAAGATAAGGCTTTTCCCGATATTCTGAATACCTATGCAAAATTCAAGACTGATGATCTGGAAAAAGTTCTAAAAGATTCTCTAAAACAAGATGATGTGATAATCCGTTCAACGGCCGCAAATCTTTTGGGCGACATCAAGCCCGCAACGCCCGAACAAGCGGCGGAGATTTACAGGGAATTGTCCGACGCACTCTGGAAGGCGAGGACGGATAAATTAAACGATGCGTCCTTAGCGATTCTTGATGCACTCAAAAAGCAATATGAAAATCGTCCGCCGCAAAAGATAAAGATCGCCTATATGTCGCCGTTCATCTCGGCGATGAGTTCGCCCGATTATCTGATCCGGCGGAAAGCGGCGGAGATTTACCGCAGTTTTAATATCGAAAAGCCCGATCCGATGAAAGCCGGAAATCCCGATTTCAAACCGTTTGAAGTTCCGGAAGACATCGAAGTTTTGAACTTTTGGGAAGAAACCGACAAAAACGATGCGAGATCGAGAGTCGTGCGGGCTGATTACAAAAAGGCTCTTTCACGCAAAAACGGACAATCGAAAGCGATTTTGAAAACCGATAAAGGCGAATTTACGATCGAATTTTTCCCGGAAGAAGCACCGCTGACGGTTGATAACTTTATCAAACTCGCCCAGAGCGGATATTTCAACGGCTTGGAGATTCACCGCGTCGTGCCGAATTTCGTCGTGCAGGACGGCGATCCACGCGGCGACGGAAGCGGCGGACCGGGCTGGCAGATACGTTGCGAGATAAATCAACTTCAATACGAACGCGGAATGGTCGGCATGGCACTTTCGGGCAAAGACACGGGCGGTTCGCAATGGTTCGTCACGCATTCACCGCAACCGCACCTCGACGGCGGCTACACTATCCTCGGGCGTGTGAACGAAAACGATATGAAAGTCGTAGATAATCTTGCGAGGGGCGATAAAATTTTGAGTGTGAAGATTTTAGAAGTGGTTGAGAAAGTGATATTGATGGAGTCCAAAAAACAGAATTAAGAATTCGGTAAAAATGAAAATTAAAGACCTTGCTAATTTATCTACTGATGAATTTGCTCAAATCAAAAATGAATTAGCAAATCACAAAACTTTAGGGCAAGTTTTGGCTTGGGCGAATGCAAAACCGAAAGGCGATTTTCTGCCGCAGATCGTCTCGGAAGTCATCACACAGGATGAATATACGCACGATGTCGTCATTCCATTTCGTAAAGTTTTCCTGGTTTTTGATACGACCTGACTCGGGGCGGTTTCGGCAGTTGCCGTTTGGAGAAACAGACCGAATGCAGATGAGCTTTTGGAATATCGTTTGAGAAATGGCTGGAAACCGACGGCTTCGCGTTTGAAAAAAGGTGACGAAATTTTAGGACACGCAAATTGTATTAGGGAAGTATAAAGATATGCAGGATGTTGAAGAATTACAACCGGTTGAGAGCCGTTCAAAATTCGGTAAGACCAAACAGGAACGCAAGCAGATCGAGATCGAAGACAGTCTCGAAACGCTTTCGCACTACTTGGACGGACTTTTTAAGATTCCGGGAACGGGCTGGCGGTTCGGTTTGGATTCGCTCGTCGGACTAATTCCGAATGTCGGCGATGTTTCGACCGCTCTCGTTTCGTTTTATATTCTGATCGCCGGCGTACGTTACGGCGTTCCGAAGATCACGCTTCTGCGGATGGCGTTCAATGTCGGTCTCGATTATCTGGTCGGCGTCATTCCGTTTCTCGGCGATGCCTTCGATTTTTTCTGGAAATCGAATCATCAGAATATGGAACTCATCCGCAAACACGGCAAAGGCAAAGGATCGGATACGACCGGCGATTGGATTTTTGTCATCGTAACGATCTTGATCCTGGTCGGCATTTTAGCCGGTTCGGTCTTTTTGAGTATATTTTTTATCGGAGCGATCATTGCTTTTTTATGGAAACTTTTAGGTCTTTAGTTTTTATAACCTGCCGCCGATTTCATCCGTCGGCAAGTTATAAAACAGCAATCCAAAACCATCTATACTTGATGGTGTAAATTTACCCGTTTGAAATTGAATAGTTAAAAATTATGTTCGGTTTGATGCGTGCGAAAAAATGCGGAATGTCGGCGGCGGAGAAAAATTTTCGCCGTCTTAATTATTGCGGAACTTGTAAAACGATCGGTTCAATTTACGGTCAAAAGTCGCGTCTTCTTCTGAATTACGACACGGTTTTCCTGGCCGAAGTCTTAACGGCTTTGAGCGGAGAAGACCCGGGCGAATGGCAGAATGCATACCAGTCCTACAATTGCCTGAATTTGCCGCAAAATGAAATGCCTATTTCACTTCAATTTGCGGCGGCGGCGAACATAATTCTCACCAAATACAAACTCGCCGATCATATTTCCGACGAGAAAAAATCGCGTTATCATCTGGCAAATAAGGCTTTTATAAAAGAATTCAAACTTGCCGAAGATTCTTTCAGGCAATGGAGATTTCCGCTCGGGAAGGTGGAGAAAATTCTGCAAAAACAGGAAAAGGTCGAATCCGAAAAAAGCGGTTTGGAAGATTTTGCCGCACCGACGGCGGAAACGACCGCTATTTTTTTTGGCGAAGGCGTAAAAATTATCGGTAAGGACGAATTAAAAGACACAGCCTATAAATTCGGTTTTGCCTTCGGGAAATTGGTCTATTTGCTTGATGCTTTTGAAGATTACACAAAGGATTTTCAAACAGGGAAGTTTAATGCTTTTCAAAAGGCTTTCGATTTGGATGAAAAAATACTTTCCAATGTGACAAAACGGCGGATCAAAGCGATCTTAAATGAACTCGAAACGGAAATTATCGAGCAAATCTATATATTGCCGTTTAAGGAAAATCAAAAGAAAATTTTCGCGTCGCGTCTCAATGAAAATTTACGGCGAAAACTCGGCACGAGTCTGCCGGTTTTGAAGGCGAGAAATGTTTGCAGTCCAAAAGCAAAACCGACTTTTTCGGAAAGATGGAAAACGGCTTTACACACGGCACGAGTCTTTGCAAAAAATTATTCCTGGCAGATGCCCGCCGTTTTTCTGTTCATTCTCGTTTTTGCGTTGGCCGCTCCGGCTCAGTCGAAAGAAGCGAAATCGGCGAAAGAATGTTTTGATTTGAGTTTTAATCTGATGTTTCTCGGCGGCGTTTTCGGTTCGGTTTTGGCTCTCCCGAAGCCGATCTATTCCAAAGACCCCGGAAGAATTTATCCCGACATCCCCAAAACTCCGAATCCCGGAAATGTCGGATTGGAAGAAGATAAAAGACGCTGGTGTGATTGGTGCGATTGCGGAAGCGGCTGTTGCGACGGCTGTGAATGCTGTTGCGAATGCGACGGTTGTTGTGATAGTTGCGATTGCTGTAGTTGTGATTAAGAAAAATGCGTGTGAAGTTTCACACCTCACACGCATTTTTTTCTGATGTTTCCAAAACAAATTCAGGCAGCTGCCCGATTCGTTTTAGTTTCAAACATTTTCTCAAAAGCCTTCGTTATCACGCCAATTCCGTATTCACCGGCGGCACGCGATTTTAATTTACCTTCTTCATCAAAAAGATAATAAACCGGCACCCAGCCCTGTTCGTTCAAAAAGGCTCTTTTTAAAAGATGTTTGTTATCAACGGCACAGATGTCCGTAATGCAATGCTCTTCGATAGCTGCTTCGACCTTTGCCAGGTTCATATCGGCTTCGTATCGCGGCATATGGACGGCGACCGTCTTAAGACCGGGATATTTTTCTTTGAGTTCGGCTAGTTTCGGCATATTTTCTTTGCAGATACCGCAACTCGTCGCCCAAAAATAAACCAGCGTCGGTTTTCCCTTAATGAATTCTTCGGCTTCTTCACGTAATCCGTTAAACCAATCGGTTGCCCCTTCAAATGTCGGAAGGGCATCTCCAATTTTCATCGGCATAAATTTTTTCTCCGTAATTGGTAATAGGTGATTGGTAATTGGGTTTAAGAAATAACTTATGACCAATTACCAATCACTGATCTCCTAAAAAAACTAAACAGTTAAATTTTCTTCACCCGGTGTCCAGTCGGCGGCACAGAGTCCGCCGGTTTGCAGACCTTGCAGAACGCGTAAGGTTTCGTCAACCGAACGGCCGATGTTGAGATCGTGAACGACCGAATATTTCAAGACTCCTTCCGGATCAATGATAAATAGTCCGCGAAGGGCGATGTTTGCGTCTTCAACCAAAATGTTATATTTGCGGGCTAATCTTCCGCCAACATCCGAAGCCAGCGGATATTGGAGATCGGCCACGCCGTTTTCTTCACGCGGTGTTTTGATCCACGCCCGGTGCGAGTGAACCGAGTCGGTCGAAATTCCGATAACTTCCGCTCCGACGCCGTTCAATTCTTCGATTCTGTCGGAAAATGCGGTCAGTTCCGTCGGACAGACGAACGTAAAATCGAGCGGATAAAACATGAGGATCAACCATTTTCCTTTGTAATCGGAAAGTTTGACGTTCTCCGCCAAAGTTTCCATATTTTTGGTCGAGGGCAGATCGAAGTCCGGTGCCGGTTCGCCGACTTTGGCGAATTCTGTAATAATTTTTGGATCTAATGCTGTAACTGTTGCTGTTGCTGACATAATAATATAAATATCTCCTTGTTCTTGTATAAAATTTATTATTTATTGCATTCAGGCCGTAAACCAGGCAGAGTCATTTTGAATCAAGCTTGAAAAATTTATTGCCTTTTGTTACTAATTCGGATGGTATTTTGAATTTATAAAAACCGATTATTTCCAACCATTTAACAATCCGCTGTTTAATCAAACCTGCATTTTTAACTTCTCTCTGCATGGGATAAATGCCCAAACTTAGAATTAGAATAAATCTAAAACAGGCGAGTGTCAAATGAGTGAAAAATACTTTTTTTCAAAAATGGCTTGCTTTAAATATAAAATTTGTGTTACAAGATAAGTTATCGTTAACATAACCCGTTAAACAAAATTAAAATGAAAGATAAACAACCGAAAAAAAGACAGGTTACCTTAAGCGACATCGCCGAAAATGTCGGCGTTACGCCGATGACTGTTTCAAGGGTTATCAACGACAGCGGTTATGTCAGCGATGAGACGAGAGAAAAGGTTTTGCAGGCCATAAAAGATATGAATTACAGACGGAATGGTCTGGCGAGGAACTTAAAGAGGCAGTTTACCGAAACCGTCGGGCTTGTTCTGGGCGATATTTCAAATCCATATTCGACCGAATTGGCCCGTGCCGTTCGCGAAACGCTCGTCAGTCGGGGTTTTGCTCTTTTTATCTGTATCAGCGAACACAGTGCGAAAGAAGATATCGTCGCCTTTGACTCGCTTGCCAATCACAGTGTTGACGGAATTATCGTAGCAACGCGTGCAAATGAAGGCGGTGATAAATATCTGCGGGGAATCGCCGACAGCAATGTTCCGGTGGTCGTCATCGGA
>JBGTRS010000307.1:0-5920 GCA_041940665.1 Pyrinomonadaceae bacterium
ACCTTTTGACCGATGGTAACGAGGTCTGTGGCAGTCGCATCGTCAATTCCGCCCTCTTTGGCGACGATCTCGGTTTCGAGTTCGGCGGTCGGATAATCGAATTCCATCCCGATAAATCTCTGGCGGGTTGATTGTTTCAAATCTTTCAAGACCGATTGATAACCCGGATTGTATGAAACGACGAGCATAAACTCCGGCGGAGCCTCGATGACCGTTCCGCGTTTTTCGATCGGCAGACGCCTGCGGTCGTCGGTCAGAGGATGAATGATGACGACCGTGTCTTTTCTCGCTTCGACCACTTCATCCAAATAACAGATCGCTCCTTCGCGGACGGCTTTCGTCAGCGGCCCGTCGTGCCAGACGGTTTCTTCGCCTTCGAGCAGAAAACGTCCGACGAGATCGGTCGAAGACAAATCTTCGTGACAGGCGACCGTGATCAGCGGACGATTCAGTTTATACGCCATATATTCGACGAAGCGGGTTTTTCCGCAGCCCGTCGGGCCTTTCAGCATCGCGGGCAGTTTGGCTTTATAGGCGGCTTCAAAAAGTTCGACTTCCTGATTTATCGGCAGATAGTAAGGTTCGTTTTCAATTTTGTATTTTTCGACGGCTAATTCCATAAATTCATTTGGCGGTAAGCGTTGAACTGTAAGCGGTTTTCTCACAAACCCGACGGTTACCTGTTTCTTATATTCTTTGTGGCATCTTTCACAAAGCTTGATTTTAACATTCGGTCAAAATTCTTCGCAAACGCACAACCGGAGTGCAGGCATCTCTGCCCGCAAATAATATAATGACATGGCTAAAAAAAAATACTTGCCGGCAAGGATGCCCGCACTCCGAAAAAAAGCCTGCCGTTTCTGAAAACAGCAGGCGAAGATTTATGGAGTTAAAAAAATGACCTTTCTTACTTACATTTTGAATATCCGCAATCGCGGCAAAAATCACAGCCCGAAGCGTGTTCTAATTGACCTTTGCATTCGGGACAACTGCCGATCATACTCGACATATTCGAATCCTTGTCGGTATGAAACGCGGTTTCCGCTTCCGTTGACTTTTGCATCTGTCTTTCGGAAGCGGGTTTGCCTTTCAAACGGCGGTCGGTCAAAAGCAGTGTTTCGGCGATCGCCTGTTCGGGTGATGTCAGAAGTCTTTCGTTGAACCAAACGGCGTGTGTTCCGGTTACTTTATTAAGGCTTCGGGCAACTTCCTTAACGTCGAAACCGCCGCGAAGCATACGCGACGCAAGCAGTCCGACACCTTCCGAGATCGGTCCCGTCGCAAAAACTTCGAGAACATTTTCGCCGTCGTGATTGACAGTGACGTATAGATTGACGCCGTCGAACGGAATCCGCCAGGTCGAACCCTGCAGTTCACGCGGGCGGACGATTCTTTGCTGAGGATCAATTTCCGTATTTGTGACGACATATTCGCCGCTTTGTCCGATCGTATCGGTGATTTCGGTTTGTGTTTCGGCGGTTTTCTTTTCGTTCGATTTCATCGAGGTCAGCACCTGACCTTCGCGGCTTCCGTCGCGGTAGTAGCTGACCGCCTTACAGCCCAAATCTTTCGCCATCCGGTAAAGTTTATCAACCGATTCGACCGTGTCATCCGTCGCCCCGTTGCAGGTTTTCGAGATCGAGTTGTCAACGTGCTTCTGTGCCGCCGCCAGAACCTGAACGTGCTGATGCGAGGTGATGTCCATTGCCGAAATAAAATAAGAGGGAAGTTTATCTTCATTGGCGACGACGAATTCCGCCGCTTTTTTGATTGATTCTTCGTCGGTTTGATCAACCTTGACGCCGAGAGCTTCCGCCGCCAGAGTGTTGACATAATAGCGTTCGCCGAGCGTATCGCGGCGGACATAAGCCCACGAGAAATTCGGTTCGATGCCGGAAGAGGTTTCCGCCACGAGCGAGATCGTTCCGGTCGGAGCGATGGTCGTAACTTCATAGTTTCGCGGAGTTAAGGGAACATCACGCGAAATTTCGAGTTCTTCATAGATGAATTTTCCGTAAGCTTCGCGGTTTCCTTCGAGTTCGGGGAATGTGCCTTTTTCCGCCCCGAGTTCGAGCGATGCTTTCCACGCCTCGCGGCGGACAAAGCCCATAACTTTTTCCATCAGATCGAGCGAATCCTGTTCGCCGTAGGTGATCTTGAGATTCAGACATAAATCGGCAAAACCCATAATTCCCAGTCCGACCGGTCGCGTTCTTTTGACGACATCATCAATTTCGGGAAGCGGAAAATATCCGGCATCAACGACATTATCGAGAAATCTCGTGCAGAGATGCGTAACGTGAGCGAGTTTTTCCCAGTTGATACATTCATCCGCATCCGTTCCGTCGCCTTTTGCTTCATAGAATTTCGCCAGATCGATCGAACCCAAATTGCACGAATTATTAAAGTGGAGCATCTGTTCACCGCACGGATTGCACGAATAGATCGGTCCCATCGTATCCATCATGTGATTATGGCGGTTTACTTCGTCGATAAAGATGATGCCCGGTTCGGCATATTTATGAGCGGAAGCGATGATGCGGTTCCAGATGTCGGGTGCATAAACAAGACCTTCTTGCGGGGGCTGTTCTATGCGGCAGTCTGAAAGATCAGCATTTTCAAAGGCTTGTTTATCGGCAAATGTTACGGTCGAGCCGTCTTCACGTCTATAAACGGCATAATCTTTGCCGGTGACGGGATCGAAAACGGGTTGATTCCAATCCTTACCTTCAAATTCGGTTTGAAACCATTCCTTGTTGTCTACCGCTTCCATAAAATCATCGGTTACGGTGACGGAAATATTAAAATTGGTCAATGAGTGCTGGTCATTTTTAGCGTGGATAAATCGCAAAACGTCCGGGTGTTTGATCCCCAAAATTCCCATATTCGCACCGCGTCTTACGCCGCCTTGTTTGACGACTTCGGTCGTGCCGTTGACGATGTTCATAAAGGAGACGGGACCGGAAGCGACGCCGCGGGTCGAATTGACCATCGAGCCGTGCGGCCGCAGGAATTCATAGGTCATTCCCGTTCCGCCGCCGGTTTGGTGAATAATGGCGACATTTTGAGCGTGCTCCATAATGCCGTTGATCGAATCCGGCACGTTCAGGACGAAACACGCGGCCAACTGACCTTTCGGTTTTCCGGCGTTGACCAGACACGGCGTGTTCGGCACGAATTCACGGTCGAGCATGATGTCGAGCATCGCGTTGTAAAAGAAATCACGCATCGTCGGATCGGTTTCGGCCTTCGAGACGTGGCCGACGACGCGGCGGACGATGTCGTCCCATTTTTCCAATGCTTCGCCGTTTTCATCCTTTAACGAATAGCGTTTGCTGATGACCTTTTCGGCATTCAAACCGACGTTGACGGCTTCCCGCCGGCGGGTTGTGCCCGTGGCTCCGTTTCCGTTTGTTTTTCCGTTTTTAGCGACAAAATTGCCCGACACGACAGGCTCAAAGACTGCACTCATATACGCTCACCTTTCCTCTCTTTTTATATTAGAAGACACTTAGTGCCTTTGGGTTTAAATTTTTAAAAGTTTTTGCAATTTTTAATTGCGGGTTTTGAAGGTAAATTCTTATGACCTTTCTTGATTTTCAGAGAAGGTTATCTCTCTCAAGTGAAAACGAATATACTTCAAAACAACTTGGGTGTCAACCAAAAAAATGCACAATATATTGTGCTTCTCGAACACGGGCAAACAAAATGTCGTGTAAGTTAAAGTAAATTCTTAACTTGCGTCATCTAAACTTTTTTCAGCATTCGGGAAAATAAATTTTGCCTGTCGATCAAGTTTGACTTTTCCGTTACGGTTTGAGTAACTAAATTTAGTAATGATTTTCGGTCTTTGGTTTTTGGTCTTTGATTTGTTTTGAAAGGTCAAGATTTTTGATTTTATTGAAACTATTAAGTATCAAAAGTAAAGTTACAGCATCAAGTCAATAAAACAAAGACCAAAGATCAAAGATCAAAGTTCAAACAAATATTTTATGGATAAATTGATACATGGAATTGCCGCCGACGGAACGATCCGTCTGATGGCGGCGACGACGACCGAAACGGTGGCGGAAGCCGTCCGCCGGCATCGAACGACACCGACCGTTTCGGCCGCGTTCGGCCGGGTTTTAACGGGAAGCCTTCTGCTTGCCGCGACGCAAAAAGATTTCGACCGTTTGACGGTTCGCATTGATGCAACCGGCGACATCGGCGGAATTGTCGCCGAAGCGAGACCGAACGGAAAGGTTCGCGGCTACGTCCGCAATCCGCAGGCGACCACGCCGCATAAAGACAACGGCAAGTTCGATGTCAGCGGAATCGTCGGCGAGGGAACTTTTTATGTCATCAGAGAATCGGGGTTTGATGTCGGTCTGCACAAAGACCCGTATGTCGGTTCCGTTCCGATCGTCTCCGGCGAGATCGCCGAAGATTTCGCTTACTATCTCTTAAATTCCGAACAGATCCCGTCAGCCGTTCTGTTGGGTGTTCTGCTCCAAAACACGGAGCCGTATGTAACGGCTTCGGGCGGGATTATGATTCAAATGATGCCGGGAGCGAACGAACATATCATCACGATGATCGAGGACACGATTAAACACGCACCGCATTTAACGACCGTTATTCAGGCAGGTGCAAAACCCGAAGACCTGATAAAAATGGCACTCGGCGAAATTCCGTTTGAAATTCTCGGCGAACGGGAAGTCGCCTTCGAATGCAACTGCTCGCAGAAAAGAGCCGTCTCTCTGGTCGCCTCGCTCGGCAAGGAAGAAGTTAAAGATATGCTCGAAAAAGACAACGGAGCGGTCATGGATTGCGGTTTCTGCAACGAAAAATACGAGTTGAATAAGGAAGATTTGAAGGAAATTTTATCGGATCTATAAGATTTTTTGCCCGCTAATTACGCCAATTTCTGCGAATGGTTTTGGAAAAATAAAATAATTCCCGTTGATTCGCGTCATTAGCGGGCAAGTTCTAATGTTCTTTTTTCATTCCCGCCGCGGAAAATTCCTGCCAGAGCCGTCATCCAATCAGACCAGAGCACAGAGATGGCAGCGATGATTCGGTCATTAAAGTTATTACATCTTTCCTTTCAGAAAGTTACACGCAAATTTTACATCGTTCTTGCTGCTAAATCATATCCCATTCTTGCGTCATCACAGACTTACCAAAAATCAGGCTAAATCATTAAACGAATAAAACAAAAGTGTAATGTTTTCATCGTTGTTGCATATATAAATAGAATGCAGATAAAAAAGGAGGGCAACTTTATGAAAAGAGCATCCAGTTCTGATCACTTTTATTAACCACTAACGCTTTTTTGAATTGCATGATGTTTTCGTGAAGCAACGATCGTTTAAGTAATTAAAGCTTCCCTAAAAGTTTTTTGCTTAGACGAGTTCCCGCAAACTTTTTTCCATCCGAAAATCAAAGTGCCGTGTTTTTGCCGAGTTCGTTAGATTGGTACTCCCTTTTTGTTGATTTTTGACTTTTCTTTAGAAGTTATACAAAACCGTCTTATCAAGACGCTTGAGTAATAACCGGAGCACACAAGCAATCATTAAAGTAAATAGCGAAATAGTAAAGGTATTTTTCGAGGTCAACTTTTTTTATTTACTAAACGCAAGCTTTAAGGAGGCTTAGAGATGTTCGAAACTTTCAAAACCATTGCAATTAAAAAAATCGTTTCGTTGACAATGATCGGATTGTTAATGACCGGTATTCTATTTAGTTACGCTGTTCAAAATAGGGACAGTGTTGCAAAATCTTCAACTGACAAACAGGATGTTTCTCCCCAAACCATAAACGGCAAAAAAGCAGGAACTGAAATGCCCGTATCGCTTACAGAAGCGGTAACAAAGGCTCAATATAAGGCCGAAAAGCTCGATGGCAAACTGATCGCTTCAAATCACGCCAACGGTTT
>JBGTRS010000308.1:0-5917 GCA_041940665.1 Pyrinomonadaceae bacterium
GCCGGAGATCGACTACAATTTTTTCCGGTGAGCTTTCTGATGCCAATTGGGCGATTCTGTCGCTAAATTCAGTGATACTTTCACCAGATTGAGTTGCGCTCCGTGGTCCGCTGAAACGTACATAGAGCGTATCAATACCTGGCAGCAATTCGAGCCAAAATCGTTCATCTCTTTGGGTTAAATAGAGCGGAGAATTCATCTCAGGCAGAGCAGCAAAGGTCCCTCCAAAGACAGATTGGATGTGCGTGTCGAGAGAAATGCCTTCTAGCATCCTGAATTCTGAGTCTCCAGATGAGAAACGAAACTCAAATTGAGCGGATAAAGATTTGATAGAGGTTAGAAAAAAATGCAAAACAAAAGAAAATTAAATATCCTTTTTATCCTCGGGCTGATTTTGACTTTGGGACTGACCACAGTTTCCTTTGCAAATGGCGGAAATGATAAAAAGAAAAAGCAAAAACGCCCGAAAAATACGGGCATACTTTCCGTAACGACAACGCCGAATGCTCTTCCCGTCAAGATTGACGGTCAGCAGGTCGGTTTGAGCGGAGTAAGCGAACCGGCTGAATTTTACGTCCAACCGGGCATCCATCTGGTCGAGGTCGAAGGCCCGAACGGACAAAAATTTACGCAGGAGATCAATTTCGTCAAAAACGTCAAACAGTGCATCTGCCTGAATGTGGTTGAAAGAACCACCCGGAGACCTTGCCCCTACGATATGGTCGTGGACGGTCAACGCAAGGTTCAGGACGGCGAACTCGTTACCTTTGTCGCAAGAAATATCGCATCCGTGACGCCGATCGAGGCAACGGCTCTTAATTATAAATGGACGGTTACGCCTTCGACAGCACGCATTACCAGCGGACTCGGAACCGATTCGATCACGGTTGATACGACCGGATTGGGCGGACGCACTTTAACGGTCGAGGTTGATGTTTGGGACGGCGTCTATGATTCAAGTTGCCGGCAAAGATCAACGGTCTATACGGAAGTTGAAAAAATTCCGGACATTACACCCGAACCGATTCCGTTTGATGAGTTTATGCTTTTAGCGAGGGACGACATCAAGGCACGTCTCGATATTCTCGCCGTCGAATTGCAGAACAATCCGACCTGGCAAGGCTATATGATTATGTATCAAGGCACCGACCGCCGCAGTCAACGCAGTGGCGATGTTGACCGGCTGAGCCGTGAAGCATTGGACTATCTGGTCAAACAACGCGGTGTTGATCCGAGCCGGATTCAGATCGTGCGGGGTGGTTCGCGAACGACGACGACCTATCAGATCTGGCTGATTCCGCCGGGAGCGACGCCGCCCGTTCCGAACTAATCGGAAGGAACAAATCATTTTCTAACCTGACATCAGGACGGCTTTGTAGAAGGAGTCGTCCTTTTTTTGTGTTGTAAATAGTAAATGGTGAATTGTGAAGAGTGATTGGATAATTGTAAAATAACAATTTTTGAAACAAGCAATTTACTATTTACCAATTACTATTTACTATTCACTAAATTATGTCAGCACCGAATATCGAAACGATCGTCAATTTATCAAAACGCAGAGGCTTTGTTTTTCCCGCGTCGGAAATCTACGGAGGCCTGGGCAGTGCGTGGGATTACGGCTCACTCGGCGTCGAACTGGCCAACAACATCAAGCAGAACTGGTGGCGTTGGATGGTTCACGAACGCGATGACATCGAGGGCATTGATTCCTCGATCATCCAAAACCGTTTGGTCTGGAAATACTGCGGTCATGAAGAAACCTTCAACGATATGATGACCGACTGCCGCACCTGCAAAAAGCGTTTCCGGGCGGACAAACTCGAAGATTCAAACTGCGGCGAAAAACCCTCCAAGCATCCGGGCGAAGCCCAACAATGCGATCTGACCGAACCGCGTCCGTTTTTGACGATGCTCTCAACCAGGCTCGGAGCGGTTGCCGATGATGAAGACTATCAGGCGATGGCATACCTTCGTCCCGAAACGGCTCAAGGAATATTCATCAATTTTGCCAATATCTTGAACACGACCAGCCGGAAATTGCCGTTCGGAATTGCTCAGGTCGGAAAATCTTTCCGCAACGAGATCACGCCCGGAAACTTTATTTTGCGAACCAGAGAATTCGAGCAGATGGAAATGGAGTATTTCTGTCATCCGGAAAAAGCACCCGAATTTTTTGAAATGTGGGTTGATGCTTATATGAACTGGCTAACAGGACTCGGAATCTCCAAAGAAAATCTCTATAAATACGAAGTTCCCGCAGATGATTTGGCACATTATTCCGACCGCACGATTGATATTATGTATCGCTATTTTCCCGAACGCGAAGATGAGGAAAAACAATGGGATGAGCTGATGGGAATCGCCAATCGGGGAGACTTCGATACAAAATCGCACTCGAAAAAGGTCGTTGATGCAGAAGGCAACCGCATCAACCCCGATTCGACGGAAGACCTTTCCTATCACGATCCATACACGAACAAACGCTTTTATCCGTATGTCATCGAACCCGCTATCGGTGTCAACCGTACGCTTTTGTCCGTTTTGATGGATGCCTACTCGGAAAAAGAAGACCGCGTTGTGCTGAAACTCGTCCATGAACTCGCCCCGATCAAAGTCGCCGTTCTGCCTTTGAAAAAAAACAAGGACGAGATCGTCGAAATGGCGAAAAACATCAAAAAAGATTTAATAAAATCAATCCGAACCGTCTATGACGACACCGCCAGCATCGGCAAACTCTACGCCCGTCAGGACGAGGTCGGAACGCCTTTCTGCGTGACGGTTGATTTTGACTCTCTCGAAGACAACACCGTCACTGTCCGCGACCGCGACACCTGGGAACAGGAACGGGTCAATGCCGACAGATTGAAAGAATATCTGCAGGATCGTTTGGATTAGATCCGGCAAATTTTATCATTATCAGGGAAATGGAGCGCCGGTAGAATGCCGGCGTTCCTTTTATCCTTGACCGCATCTCGAAAAAAAATTTGGACAAACAACCTTTGAAGGCGTAAGATATACAAAACTACAGGTCATAAATTGGGAGAAGAATAAAATGAAAGTTTGTTCTGATTGCCTGAGGTGTTATGACGATTCGATTGAAAATTGTGATTCTGCGGATCACACGGCTTTAACCCCCGACGCAAGGAATGGAGATTGTTTGCAGGTTGAAGGTTACAGAATTGATTCACAAATTGAATCCGGCTCTCCCGTCGAACTCTATGAGGCTACACATATAGATAGCGGAAAAAGCGTCCTGATCAGATTTATCAGGGCGGATAACGAAAAAACAAAACTGCATGACGAATTGCAGAAAGTATCTCTGATAAATCATCCCAACCTTGCCCGTGTGTTCGAATCCGGCGAACATTCCGAAAATGAAATCTACGTCGTGCTAGAGTTGATCGAAGGCGAAACTCTCCGCGAACGTCTGGAAAAATCTTCTTCGCTTGCGGAAAGAGAGGCGATCAAGATCATCCGCCAAATTGCCGAAGGGCTTGAAAAACTGCATAACGAAGATGTTCTTCACCGCAACATCAATCCGGCGAATATAGTTTTTACGGAAGAAGGCAGTGTCAAATTGCAAAATTTTGATCCCGGCGGAATTATCGAAAAAGCCGTCATCAAAGAAGCCAACGGGGTTGCCGCCAAAACGGAACTTTTGCGGTATTTTTCGCCCGAACAGGTTTCCGGCCGGGAAATTGATTTTAGATCCGATCTATACAGTCTGGCCGTCGTCTTTTATGAAATTCTGCTCGGCCGCTCGCCTTACGCTTCCGTAAATCCGCGGGCGATTACGGAATATAACTTCAACGAAAGCGACACGGACAGACTTCATCACGATCTGCGGGCTTTGATCGCATATACTTTAAAGGAATCTCTCCAGCAGAGACTGAATTTGCGTCCGCGTTCGACCGGTAATTTTGTCCGGCAGATGCGGCATCTCGAACTCATCGCAACGCCTTCCGGCTTTACTGCTTCCGATTCATCAGCAACGCAGTCAGAAAATGCTCAACCGACCGGGCCAAGCAAAAATGCTGAAACGACCGAATCATTAAGCGTTGGAAAAACCAAATCGGTCGTCCCGGAAAATAGAACCGAAATTTCTGACGACAAAGTTTTTGAGGATGAAATTTCTGAAGCTATAGATTTTATAACGAAGAGGGACGAAAGTTCGGACGATTCTGCCGAAGATGAATCTGCGGCAATAGTTCCTGAAATTGAAAAGCCCGAACCGATTGAAAATATAACCTTTCACGAAATCGAAGAGAATTCGGAAGAAGTTTTGGTTGAAAAGGTGGCGGAGCAGGAAATCTATTTCGATGAATATGTCGAAGTGGAAGATTTTACGGAATTTATCGAAGTAAAAGATTTTGAAGAATATGCCGAAACGGATGAGTTTGAATCTGTGGAACAAACCGAACCGGATGAAGAACAAAGAAAAAAATCTTTGTCAAAAGAGCGGTTTATAATGAATTCTTTTGATGCCTATGCCGGAACAAAGTCCTATTCGATCAGCAAAAATCATATCTATATTGCCGGCATCTTTCTATTTATTTTGTTCGGCGGAATATTTTTGGCAACTACCTTTAACCGGCACAGCGATGCCGCTTCCCCGCAAGCCGAGTCATTGAAGAGTCAAACTTCGGAGGAAAAAGATTCAGAAAAAAACAAAACGCCGGACGGGGACGAACCGATCGTTATTGATGCTGACAGGTCGTCTGAGGCAACGGATGATTCGGTCGAAAGAACTTTGCCAAATGCAGGGAAAAAACTTCAAAAAAAAGGAAAAAATTCTGTCAAAAAAAATCCAAAGCCGGACGCACAGGATTCTTCCGAAAAATCAAATCCGGCAAACCAAACCGAACCCGCTGAACCCGAAAACAAAAAAGCAAAGGACGAGAACCAAGATTTGGAAGAAAAGAAAAAAACAAAGAAAAAATCCGACGGAGCGACCCGTCCGCGAATAGTTTCAGATGTGGTGATTTATTATTAAGTTATAAATAGACAAATCTATTCATACGATTTAAACAATCCCGCTACAATCGGATATTATCTGATTGAGCGTTTTTTTTGTTTATGAATAAAATCCCAAAAAAGATCACAAATCTGGCTCAGGAAATCAAAGCTAACAACGGACGGGCGATGCTGGTCGGCGGTTGCGTGCGGGATGAACTGATGGGCCTCGAGCCGAAGGATTTTGATGTCGAGGTCTATGGAATCGAGCCGATTAAGTTAAAAGAAATACTCGGAAAGTTTGGAGAAATAAATGCGGTCGGTGAAGCCTTCACGGTCTATAAACTCGGACAATTTATAGATGTTTCTCTGCCGCGACGCGAGCGAAAAACCGGCCGCGGACACAAAGGATTTGTCGTCGAAGGCGATCCCGAAATGACATTCGAGGAAGCCGCCAAACGGCGGGATTTTACGATCAATGCCATCATGCAGGATGTAATGTCGGGCGAGATCGTTGATTGTTACGGCGGCCGGGAAGACCTGAAGGAGGGAATTTTGCGGATGATTTCGCCCGAAACCTTTGCGGAAGACAGTTTAAGAGTTCTGCGGGCGGCACAATTTGCGGCGAGATTCGGGTTTGAGATTGAAAAAGAAACGGTCGAACTCTGCCGTTCGATCGACGTCACCGATCTGCCTTCGGAAAGGATCTGGGGCGAGCTTGAAAAGATTCTTTTGAAAGCCGAAAAGCCTTCGATCGGTTTAAGGTGGCTTTACGATCTAAATGTTGTTGACCGGATTTTTCCCGAAATGAAAGCCCTCGTCGGTGTTCCGCAGGAAAAAGATTGGCATCCGGAGGGGCCGGTTGACACCCATACTTTGATGGTCGTTGATGAAGCGAGAAAACTGATTGACGATCTGGATTACGCCAAAAAAGTGACGGTCATGCTCGGGGCTTTATGCCACG
>JBGTRS010000309.1:0-5914 GCA_041940665.1 Pyrinomonadaceae bacterium
AACTGTAACGCCAGCGTCCCGCTGGCTGTCCTGAGACCGTCCCGGTCTCAGATTCTACGCAAATTACATTCAACTTTAATCAGGTTGCAAAAAATTGCGGCGGCGGGACGCACGCCTGGACTGCCACCGGGACGGTGGCGTTACAGATTTAAAATAGTTTTGTAAATCATCCTTGTCATAAAAATATCTCTTGCGGTGTTTTTGACATAGAAACACAAAAAAATTCTTAATTTTTCAGGAGATTTATAAAAAGATGACAAAGCATTCGAGTAAATTTATACGCAAACCGGCCATTTTATTTGTTTTATCAATTTTGCTTTTGGCACTTTCGGTCAACGTTTTCGGACAGGAAACACAGACCGGAAAATGGAAGGCGAAGGTTAAAACAAAGGAAAACATCGAAAAAATTCATATTTCCTTTTATCAGGAATCTTCCGAAGCTGATTCAAAAGGCAAATACCGCAACCAGATTTCGGGACACGGTTTTGAAATAAACGAACTGCAAGGTCTTTCGCTTTCGCAGATCAACGGATCGAATTCACCCGTTAATTTTTCCATCGTCCGCGAAGCCGGAACGATCAATTTAACCGGGACATTCAATAACGGTGAAGGTTCGGGAACCTGGACGTTTGCTTCAAATCCGAGTTTCGTCGCTTCGATGAGAGGTTTCGGTTTTGAAAACATTTCGGAAAAGAAACTTTTTGCTTCCGCCGTTTTGAATGTCAAAACGCAGACCGTTTCCGAACTTCGTTCCGCCGGTCTGAAAAATCTCGATTACGACGATATTTTCAAAGCGACGATCTTTAAGATTGACGCCAATTACATACGCGATATGAGTTCCGCCGGATTTACGAATCTCGATATGGAAGACCTTGTAAAGGGAAGAATTTTCAAGATCGATGCCAATTATGCAAGGGAAGTTCTGGCGATGGGCTTCGGCGAAAAAAGCCTCGAAGAACTCGTTAAGTTCAGAATTTTCAAAGTTACGCCCGAATTTTTATCGGAAATGAAAGCCGAAGGATTAAACAATCTGACGGCGGAAGAAGTTGTTCAGCTGAGAATTTTCAAAATTGACGGAGCATTTATTCAGAGTGCCAGAGCAAAAGGTTATGCCAATCCGACTGTCGGAGAATTGGTCGAATTGAAAATTCATGGGAAAGTGAAATAAAAACACAAACTTTATCCTAAGCAGGGATATAAGGTCTGTTTAAGCCAATCTGCCAATTCTTCTTCGACAAAAGGCGAATCCGTTCTCCGGTTCGCCTTTTTTATTTTGAAACCTCTCTTTTTGGTTTAATGCACTATTTCATAAATGCTTTAAATTATCTTCCAAGTTTTTTTGCTGAATAAAAAACATTTAAATCTTAAGTTTTATGAAAAAAGTAGTATTAATAAACTTTTGAATAATAACAATAAACCATTAAAACTCATCAAAAATAATATTTCTGTCATCAAAAAACTGCTATGTAATGTCAAAAATATTATTTTTAATATCAGAAAACTTTGAAGTAACATCAAAAATTATATTTTTAATATCAGAAAACTTCTAAAACTCAATTCAAAATTGTTTTTTAATATCATAAAACCATCAAAACTCACCGAAAAACTTTAGAAAATAGTTGCATACTCGCTAAATGGCAATAAAAAACTTTGATAGAGTCGGTGAAACCGACGTTATATTTGTAGCCCACGATGCAAATCGTGGGAATTAAATCAAAATATCAAAAAAGCCATTGAAAATGGCGACATAAAATAATCAAAAATATGTCGCGGTTTTCCAACCGCTGTAAAAAAAATTCTGAATTTTCCCATAACTTGCGTTATGGGCTACAAAAATATTGCTGTCTTCGACGGCTTATTTTATAGTATTGTTCCATTAATGATTAATCAAAAAACTTAGGAAAGAACAACTAATCACAAAACCAACGATGGATGTATATTAGAAAGTTTCGTCAACCTAACGATTCTTTAATTGATTGATCGTGTGCCGAAAATCTTCTGTTATCTTTTCGGAATCAAAATGTTTTCCGTTTTCGACAACATATTTTCCGTTGGAAATAGTGCCGAACTGCATTGTTTCGTCGGATGAATAGATAATCGTATTCAAAAGATTTTCGTCGGAAGTCTCATAAATTAAAGGATGTTCATTTGAAATGATGCAGGCGTTTAACGGTTCGCCGACGGCAAAATAATTCTCGTCAAAATTATTCATCGCTTTTCGTCCGCTGACAACTGCTTGTTTAATGGCAAATTTTCCGCTGTTCGTGTTGTTTTTATCTGTAAAAGTATTGCGTTTGTGCGAAATTAAGCGTTGTCCGTAATCCAAGAGACGAAGTTCTTCAAACGGATTGAGTGAAACGTGAGAGTCGGTGCCGATACTCCAATTTCCTTTTTTGTTTTGAAATTCCCGCAGAGGAAAAATTCCGTCGCCGAGATTGCCTTCCGTCGTCGGACAAAGCACGACGTTTGTTTTTGTTTCGGCTAAACCTTTTATTTCTGCTTTATTCAGATGCGTGGCGTGAACGAAATGAAATCTTTCGGTAAGTTCGATATTTTCTAAAAACCATTCAACTGGACGCATTCCGAGATATTCGACGCAATCTTCGACTTCCTTTATCTGTTCGGAAATATGTATATGAAAGGGAATGTCTTGCGGAAAATTTCCGGCAACTTCCTTGATAATTTCGGGTTCAACGCCCCGCAGAGAGTGAATTCCGACGGCGATATTGGCGTGTTCGTAATTTTTACAGGCTTTTTCCGACGCTTCAAAGAGTTTTTGATAATCTTCGATATTGGCAGAAATAAAACGCCTTTGATCTTCGTTTGGTTCCAGCCCGAATCCGCCTTTCTGGTAAAAGATCGGGATGAGTGTAATGCCTATTCCCGTTTCTTTGGCGGCGTTTATAAGACGGCTTCCCATTTCGGCAAGGTTTTCGTAATTGTTTCCGTCCTTATCGTGATGGAGATAATGAAATTCCGCAACATTCGTCCAGCCGTGTCTGAGCATTTCCGCATAGAGCATTTTGGCGATTGTTTCCAATTGATCGGGATCGACCGCAAGAGCGAGTTTATACATCGCTTCCCGCCAACTCCAGAAATCGCTGTCGGTGATGTGATTTTCCGCTAAACCGGCCATCGCATATTGAAACGAATGCGAATGAGCATTTTGAAAAGCGGGAATGGCGATCTGGTTTGAGTTGACGGAAGAATTCTCATTGATTGATCGGATAATGCCGGTTTCGTCGGTTTCGATCCCGACATCATTTAACCAACCGTCATTTTGAAGCAGTTTTTTAAAGCTGAATTTCATAAGAAAACATTAAAAACATTGTAGGGGCAACGGCTTGTCCTTGCCCATGAGCCGTTAGGCGAAAAATGCGTTATCATTTTGGGCTTTTCAAATAAATTGAATTTGTTTTCGCTTCGCTCATGGGCAACCACAAGGGATTGCCCCTACATTTTATTTGAGCTTTGAAATTAAATTTTCAAATGTTTGTTTAAGCAAATCTTTTATTTCCGATGCTTTTATCACATCATAAACCGATTCGTCATCGGACATATACAAATCCTTCGACATCTCGAGCTGCAGGGCGTGGACATTTTCCTCAGGGTTGCCTTTTGAGCGGGTTAAGTAGCCGCCTTTGAACGGATGATTGTGTTTTACGTCGAAATCCTTTGAACTCAGACTTTCGAGTGCCGCGTTTATTATATTTTCGCATGCCGTTTTACCGTCGTTATTGCCGAGAATAAAATCGGGAAAAGGTTCTTTTTGGATCGTCTTAACTTCACGGCGGATCGAATGACCGTCCCAAAAGAGAACCTGGCCGAATTTGTTTTTTAAGTCATTTATAACTTTATCAATTTTGTTATGATACGGATAAAAATACTCTTTTAATCTTCTCGCTTTTTCGTCGTCATCAGGCTCAAAATCTTTTTGTTTGTAAATGTTTCTGCCGAGAAAATCCGTTGTCGGACAAAGTTCGGTGATGATTCTTCCGTCATCATAAAGCGGTTTTGAATCCGGTTCGCGGTTAAGATCAATCACCCACCGCGAGTATTTTGCATAAATAACGGTAACGCCCAAATCCGATGCGAAATCATAAAGCCGGTCGAGATAAAAATCCGTGTCATCAATAAATGCGATCTGTTCGGGGATATATCGGTCTTTTAGTTCCGCAGGGAAATCCAATCCGCAATGAGGAATACTTAATATGAACGGGACTTTTTCCGTCTTTGGTTCGATAAAAAAATATGGTTCTGTCTGTTTATTCATCAGGTTTATTTTTATTCCAAATAATGAAAATCTTCAAATTGTGAAAATAAGAATCTACTTGACTTATCAGGCGTTTAGACTAATACTTGACGGAACACATTCTGTTTACATTCTTTTCAATTTCAGAAAAAAAACGCATCGGAGGTTTTTAAAAGCAAGTGGCTACAACTTCTCGAAGTATTCCTTTAAAAGTACGGCGTTCGTTCGGCGAAACTCTCCGCAAAGACGCCTGGTGGCTTCAGCCTCTTTTGATACTTTTGGGGCTTTCCGCATTTATCGTCTATTCGACCTGGGCGGCTTTTCAAAACGAGCATTATTGGTTTACGGGTGGCGGAGCGAATTATCTTTCACCTTTTTATGCACCTGAATTGATCGGCGGTTCGCCGCACGCGATTTTCGGGCCTCAGCCGGATTGGATTCCGTCCTGGCTTCCTTTTTCGCCCGCTTTTCTGATACTTTGGGCTCCGGGCGGTTTTCGCCTGACCTGTTATTATTACCGTGGAGCTTACTACAAAGCCTTCTGGGGCGATCCGGCAAATTGTGCCGTCGGCGAACCGCGGCATACATATTGGGGCGAGCGTTTCTTTCCGCTCATCCTTCAAAATTCTCACCGCTTTTTTCTTTATCTGGCCTTGCTTTTCATACTTTTACTTGCCTACGACGCATGGATCGCGATGTGGTTCGACAATCCGGACGGAACGCAATCATTCGGGGTCGGTGTCGGAACGCTTGTGCTGGTAGGAAATGTGATCTTGCTCGGAAGCTACACGCTCGGATGCCATTCACTGCGGCATCTGATCGGCGGAAAAAATGATGAAATGTCGAAAAAGCCCGTCAGCAAAAAATGTTATGACTGCGTTTCGAGTTTGAACAGCAGGCATCAACTTTTCGCGTGGCTCAGCCTGTTCAGCGTCGGTTTTTCCGATCTTTATATCAGACTTTGTTCGATGGGAATTTGGAGCGATTGGAGAATATTTTAAGATTTTTTAGCCACAGAGTTTAGGAGAATTTTAAGATATAAATAAAGTTTTTTACGATACATTTGTTTTTAACAATATCTCTAAAACCAAGTTTATTCTTAGTAATAAAATCTCTTTTCCTCAGTGTTCTCTGTGGCAAATTTTATAGTTTATGGTTGAATATCAAACTTTTGAACACGATGTCATCGTCATCGGAGCGGGCGGAGCGGGTTTGCGGGCTTCGATCGAAGCTTCGGCGGCGGGCGTTTCGGTCGGATTGATCTGCAAATCTCTGCTCGGCAAGGCGCACCCCGTGATGGCAGAGGGTGGCGCCGCCGCGGCACTGGCCAATGCCGACGACCGCGATGATGGGCAGACCCATTTCAAGGACACCATGAAAGGTGGGAAATACCTCAATAATTGGCGTATGGCGAAGATCCATGCGCAGGAATCGCCCGACCGAATCCGTGAATTGGAGCAGTGGGGAGCAGTCTTCGACCGAACTCCACAGGGGCTGATCAACCAACGCAATTTCGGTGGCCATACCTACCCTAGACTGGCTCACGTCGGTGACTCGACTGGGTTGGAGATTATCCGCACCCTGCAGGAGAAGGGCATTCACAGCGGCGTCGATGTGTTCATGGAATATACCGTGCGCGACCTGCTTCAGGCAGAAGACGGA
>JBGTRS010000310.1:0-260 GCA_041940665.1 Pyrinomonadaceae bacterium
CCGTATCAACTCCCTGGGCAATATCCGGCGATTGGGTTCCGAGAGCGTTGATTACGCTCAAAGTGTTGCAATCATAACCGAAAAGAGCGTCATTATAGCCGATTTCATTGATCGTTTTTCTGATCACCTCTTGAAAATTGATTGTGGCTTTGGTGGTAATTTCACCTGCCACAACGGCTAAGCCGGTTGTGACCAATGTCTCGCAAGCAACCCGGCTGTACGGATCCTGCTCTAATAGTGCGTCCAGAATTGCATCCGAA
>JBGTRS010000310.1:270-5899 GCA_041940665.1 Pyrinomonadaceae bacterium
AAAACCCCATAGCTTTGAAAAAATATAGGTATATTTTTCTCTATAGATTTCATCAAATTTACCCTAGAAAATATCTAAAAGCATCAAATCGAGGCAATTTAATGCAGACGTGTTCAAAATTAAAATACCGATATTATTGACACCTATATTTTTATTAGTGTATTCATATTATTTAAGGGATTTATTTTTTTATAAAGTTTATTTTTACAAAAGGGAAAGTTTATCGTTTTATTTAGAATGTGTCAAAGTAAAAATTCTACCAATCAAGAGCGTGTAGGTGAGCCGGGATTTTTGTTAGAAAAGAAATAAATACGTTGCGTCTGATAATAAAGATTATGTATTATTTTCTGATTATTAAAACGAATGAGGGTGTCTAAACAGAAAATTTACATCGAATTTAATCGATCAAAAAATTTAGTTGTTTTTGATCGAATCAAAAACTTCTTTCAAAGCCCTGAGAACGTCCATTTCGTCGAATTCCCCGGCTTCGAATTTGATATTTAATACAAACCTTTCACTTTTTGATGCATAGCTGAAGGTTTCATGATGAGCGACGATTGTATTTTCCGGCTCATCAGACGGTTTTGTGATCGTGTCTTTTCCGGTTTTCGGTATTTTCGGTTTTTTCTGTCCGGTCGTTTTTTTATCCCTGACTTGTTTCCGGTTTATCCCCTCCGACTCAATTTGATCAAGGAGTCCGTGCATCGCGGCGGTATCGAATTGTCTGGAGATCTCGACCAAAGTTGATTTGGAGTTTATTTTCGCCGAATGGCATCGTTTGCGAATTTCTTCCGGTAATCCGGCAATGGCCATTGATTCAGTAACGGTTGTCCGGCTTTTACCGATCTTTTTGGCGATTTCCTCGTGCGTATACCCGAATCTTTCGCTCAAGTCAGCCAAACCGTCGGCGACCTCCCAGATCGTCAGGTCTTTTCTTTGGAGATTTTCAACGAGGGCGATTTCGGCGATGGTCTGGTCGTCTATATCGAGTTCAATACAAGGAAGTTCATCCAAACCGGCCAGAGTTGATGCCCGCCAACGTCTTTCACCGGCGATTATCATATATTTCCCGGATTCTTTATATGGTTTTACAAGCAGGGGTTCCAGGACACCCTGTTCTTTGATGGAGGCGGTCAGTTCCTCCAGATCTCCGAATTCGACCCGGGGTTGCTCCGGATTCGGGGTGATTTTTTCGATCGGAATCATCCGGCCGATCGAGCGTTTCGAACCGAATAGTTCTTCGACATAATGGGCGTCGTGTTTCATTTGGACGGACGTCGGCAGCCCTCTTTTAGACATGTTGTAAAACCTCCTTGCATAATTCCTCATATTCGAGAGCACCGCTCGATTTCGGTGCAAATGTGTAGATCGTTTCCTTGTTGGCCGGCGATTCCTCCAGGCGAACACTGCGGCTGATCGTGGTTTTAAATGTCATCTGAGCAAACTTATTGCGGATATATGTTTCGACATCTTTGGCCAGTGAAGTTCTTTTATCAACGAGTGTGACGAGAACGCCGAGAAGCTTCAAATCGGGGTTCGGACGGGAACGGACTTTTTCGATCGTATCCAGAAGGTCATCCGTACCCTCCAGGGCAAAATAAGATGCCTGGATCGGAATCAGGATGTGAGTCGCGGCAACCAAGGCATTGACGGTTATCAGGCCGAGCGTCGGCGGAGTATCGAATATAATCAGGTCATATTTATCCCTGAGAGGTTCGATCCGGTCTTTCAGCTTAAAGACGGCATCAAAATCGCCGACGAGTTTCGACTCCAGTTTGGCAAGATTTATCTTGGACGGGATCAGATCGAGACCGATCGTATCGGTTCGATAAATGAATTTTTCAATATCACTTTCGAGATCGGTCAAAAGTTCGTACGCACTGCCGTTTATGTTGTTTTGAGTTATAAACGATAAAGTACTGTTGCTTTGCGGGTCGAGATCCATCAAGAGGATTCTTTTACCCTGCAGAGCACAGCCGGAAGCCAAATTTATGGCGGTCGTCGTCTTTCCGACTCCGCCTTTTTGGTTAGCAATAACAATAATCATTTGTAAAATGTTTCTAAAAAAAACTTTAACCGATCAGATCAGGCCAATCTTCGGTTTGTAAAGATTCATCATCAGGTTCAGAAACCGAATCAACGGTAGATTCGTTGGAAATTTCAAAAACCTTTTCCTCAACATAAATCGGACAATCCGTTCGCAGAGCCAACGCGATCGCATCCGAAGGTCGGGCGTCAAAAACGACCAGATCACCCTCGCCGTCGGAAATTTCTATCAATGCGTAAAAAGTATTGTCTTTCAGATCGGATATGACGATCTTTTTGACGGTGTAACCGGTTTCGATTATAAAATTACGCAGCAGATCGTGGGTCATCGGCCGCTGCGGCGAAATTTTTTCGATCTCCAGAGCGATTGCATTCGCTTCGAACGCCCCGACCCAAATTGGCAGAATATTCTCGTTATCAACGCCCTTTAAGACAACGATCGGCGTATTGCTGTTCGGATCCATTATTAACGCACCAATTTTTACTTCTATCTGCATTGGTATATCCTACAAAATTTTAGACGATTTCACCAAAGAGCGAGTTTGATTTGCTCTCCGAAATTTTTACATCAAAGATTTTACCGAGCATCGTCTCATTTCCGGCAAAATTTACGACGCGGTGACAGGTCGTGTGTCCTGATATCTGCGTCTTTCCGAACGCCGAATGCTTTTCCGCCAAAACCGACAAATTTGTTCCGATACATTTTTTAAAGGATCTCTGCTGAATCTTTTTCTGAACTTTCTCCAGTTCCAGAAAACGTCTGGTTTTTTCTTCTTTTGAAACATCATCGGTCAAACCGGCGGCCGGTGTGCCGGGTCTTTCGGAATATTTAAAGATGTATGCGGAATCATATTGGCAGTATTCGAAAAGTTCAACCGAGGCCAGAAAATCCTCTTC
Organism: Pyrinomonadaceae bacterium; assembly: GCA_041940665.1. Classification (GTDB taxonomy): domain Bacteria; phylum Acidobacteriota; class Blastocatellia; order Pyrinomonadales; family Pyrinomonadaceae; genus Aridibacter. The sequence goes on from JBGTRS010000310.1 coordinate 3,214, forward strand.
CGTTTCGCCCGGAAAGCCGACGATTATGTCGGTCGTCAGAGCGATATTTCGGGGCGAATTTCTGATCGCATCAATTCTTTTTTTATAATTTTCTACCGTATGTCCGCGACGCATCGCCCTTAGAACGCTGTCGCTACCGGATTGAACCGGCAGGTGCACCCAGTTGCAGAGGTTTTCAAATTCATTGATGGCGGCAACGATATCCGGGTGAAAATCCCTCGGAAAAGACGTCGTAAATTTTATCCGTTCGATGCCGGTCGCGGCAACGGCCCGCAAGAGTCTCGAAAAGGCAGTCGCCCCCCGGAATTTTTCCAGCCCCGAATCCGTTTGCGGACGATAGCTGTTGACATTCTGTCCGATCAGATGAATTTCCCGGACCCCTTGCCGCCGTAACTCCAAAACCTGACGGATGATTTCGGAAGCCGGGAGACTCTTTTCCCGGCCTCGTGAAAACGGGACGATGCAGTATGTACAGAATTTGTTACAGCCTTCGATGATCGGCACAAAGGCGACATACTTTGAATGCCGCTGGTTTTCGGCGGTTGACCAGTCGTAATCGAACTCGCGGCCCTTCAGATCTATAAATGTTTTATTTTCCGTGAGAACTTCTTCGATCGCCTCGGAAACACGCCCGACGGCTTTGGTTCCGATGACGAAATCTATTCCCCGTTCGTTTTGAAAAAGCGTTTCACCCTCGAGCTGGGCGACGCAACCCATCACGCCGACCTTTTTTTTATTTTCGTAGGTTTTTTTTATCTGACCGACGCGCGTATAGAGTTTATGTTCGGCTTTTTCTCTGACCGAACAGGTGTTGAGCAGGACGACATCGGCGGTTTCTTCGCAGTTTGTGATTTCAAAGCCTTCGGACGCAAGTTTGGTGGCGACTCTCTCCGAATCGGAAACATTCATTTGACATCCGTAAGTTTCCAAATAAACTTTTTTCATAAATAGTTATTTCTTAAAAATTCCTTAAAATATATTTTTAAATTACCAGAAATTATGTCTAAATCCAAAGATTTTGTCCATTTACATCTGCATACCGATTTTAGTCTTCTGCAAAGCTCGCTCAAAATAAAACCTTTGGCCGAAAAGCTCGATGCATTGCAGATGAAGGCGTGTGCGATCACCGATTACGGTAATATGTACGGGGCGATCTCTTTCTACAACGCTCTGAAAGCCTTTGAAATCAAACCGATTCTGGGCTATGAAGCGTTCGTTACGTTCGGCGACCGAAAAGATAAAAGCACCGCCGTCAGTGCCGGAGAGAGACCGTTTTATAATCTGGTTCTGCTTGCAAAGGATTTTGAAGGGTACAAAAATCTATGCTTTTTGGCTTCGAGAGCCTTCACCGAAGGCTTTTTGCATAAACCCCGGATTGATCTCGAAATCCTTTCTGAACGGTCGCAGGGACTGATCGCCCTTTCGGCCGGCCCCGAGGGAGCGATCGGACATTTTCTCCAGCAGGATAATTTTGAAAAGGCCCTTGCAAACGCAAAGCAGTTTGGAGACATTTTCGGAAAAGATAATTTTTATCTGGAGATTTCCGAACACGGGCTGGGTTTCGAAAAAAAAATACGGGACGGTTTGTCGGAACTTTCGAAAAAAAGCGGAGTTCCGATGGTCGCAACCAATGATACGCATTATCTGCAGGCGGAAGATTCGAGAGCCCATGAGGTTTTGATGTGCCTCGGCGAAGGTAAGACAATCAATGACAGTACCCGTAAAATTATGGGCTGCGATCAATTTTATCTCCGGTCTGCCGAAGAAATGTGGCGAATTTTCGGTAATGAACTGCCGGACTCTTTACGGATGACCACACAAATCTCGGAGATGTGTAACGTTCAGATCCCACTCACAGATAATCTGGCATTGCCGGAGTATCCGATCCCTGAAACTTCAGATTGCACGACCATTGCCGAATATTTTGAAGAAGTCATATACGAAGGATTCAAAAAAAGAAAGGAAACCGTCTGGGATGTCTGGAAGGAATCCTCCGAGCTGAAATATCCGTTGGAAATATATGAAGAACGGGTAAAAGAAGAGATAGAGATAATCAACAAGATGGGTTTTCCCGGATACTTTCTGATCGTTTGGGATTTTATAAGATACGCCAGAGAACAAAATATTCCGGTCGGTCCGGGACGCGGATCCGCCGCCGGTTCACTGGTCGCCTATTGTATGGAAATTACGGATATAGATCCGATCCAATACGATCTGCTTTTTGAACGTTTCCTGAATCCGGAACGAATCTCGATGCCCGATATTGATATAGATTTCTGTATTCACGGACGCGGAGACGTGATCGGACATGTTTCCGGCTTTTACGGAAAAAATTCGGTCTGCCAGATCATAACCTTCGGGACGATGGCTTCCAAGGCTTCGATCAAAGACGTCGGACGGGTTCTGAATATGCCGCTCACGGATGTGGAACGAATAGCCAAAATGATCCCGCCGCCGGTTCGCGGCCGGAATGTTTCGATCAGTCAGGCGATCGAGCAGGTCCCGGAACTGCGGGCGGCCATCAAAAGAGACGTCCAGGTCAAAGATCTGGTTGATCTGGCGAGACGCCTGGAGGGCTGTGCGAGACATACCTCGGTTCACGCCGCCGGAGTCGTCATATCACCGAAACCTCTGGAAGAGTTGGTGCCGATTGCCGTTTCTTCCCGGAACGATGAATTAACCAGCC
>JBGTRS010000311.1:0-5873 GCA_041940665.1 Pyrinomonadaceae bacterium
GAAGAATTTTCAACAACGGACTTTGGACTTTGGACTTCGAACTCAGGACTGAATCTTGGAAAATACATCAAAGCCCATAAAATGATCGAGATCGCCAGAATCACCGTTCCCGCCCGTTTTATAAAAAGCCACGCCCGTTCGAACATATTTATCAAAACCGTCTTCAGATTCGGCAGACGATACGGCGGAAGTTCCATCACGAACGGCGGCGGCGGCGATCTTAGAATCGTTTTTTTCAAAACAAAGGCGACGATCACGGCGACAAAAATTCCGAGCGAATACATCGCCAGCATCAGAACGGCTCCGACCGATATAAATCCGAAAACGGTCTGTCCGGCAAAAAATGTGGCGATCATCAGAGCGTAAACCGGAAGTCGGGCCGAACAACTCATAAACGGTGCGATCAAGATAGTCGCCAGCCGATCACGCGAATTTTCGATCGTCCGCGTCGCCATAATTCCCGGAATCGCACAGGCAAAACTCGACATCAAAGGCAAAAACGCCTTGCCGTGAAGTCCGACCTTCGACATCAATTTATCGAGCAAAAACGCCGCCCGGGCCATATAGCCCGTATCTTCGAGAATCGAAATAAAAAGAAAAAGCAGAAGAATCTGTGGTAGAAAGATCAAAACGCCGCCGACTCCGGCAATGATTCCGTCAACGATCAGATCCTTCAAAATCCCGTCCGGCATCATATTACCGGTAAATTCACCCAAAGAACCGAAACCGGCATCGAGCAGATCCATCGGCAGGGTCGCCCAGGTAAAGATCGTCTGAAAAACGAGCAGAAGAACCGCGACCAGGATCAACAGTCCGAAAAATTTATGGGTTAAAACCCGGTCAATTTTTTCGGAAAATCTCGTTTCGTCAATGTCAACGGGTTTGACCGCTTCCTGATAAACATCGGAAATAAAATTATAACGGGCAAAAATCTGCTTATTTGCCGAATCATCATCCGAAAGACTTAAATGTATTTCATCCGAGTCTTTGTGACCGTTGCCGTTTGTAATCCAGGCAGTTTGCGGTTTTTCGCCGCTTTGAACGGTTTTTAAAACGGCCTCCGATAATTCATCAATCCCGATTTTGCCCGCCGCTTTGACGGAAACGACCGGAATTTTTAAGAGTTCAGACAGTTTTGATGTATCAATTTCGAGGTTTTGTTTTTCGGCGAGGTCAACCATTGTCAAGGCGATGACGACGGGAATTCCGAATTCGAGAAGTTGCGTGACGAGATAGAGATTGCGTTCGAGATTGGTCGCATCGACGACGGCAATGATCGCCTCAGGCTTTTTTACATCCGCTAAATTTCCCGTCAAAACTTCGTGGGCAATTTTTTCGTCGAGAGATGTCGCGTCGAGACTGTAAAGCCCTGGAAGATCAATCAGTTTGACATTTTCTTCGCCGATCTTCCAGTTTCCCTCTTTTCGCTCGACCGTGACGCCCGAATAATTGGCAACCTTATGCCGTAAACCCGTCAGAGCATTAAAAAGCGTCGTCTTTCCGGCATTCGGATTTCCTGCCAAAGCAACAACGAATTGCGGAGTTTGGATTGCGGATTGCGGATTTTCTGCTGTTTTTATTTCGGAATTATTCAAAACTTTTTTACTCGCCGACCTCTATCGCCTCGGCCTCGCTGCGACGCATCGCCAGATTATAACCCCGCACGCGAATCTCGATCGGATCGCCGAACGGTGCGGTTTTTATGACCTTGACGACAACGCCCGGCACGATTCCCATTTCCATCAAACGCTTGGAAATTCTATCGTTACCGACAACATTTTTTACCTTTGCAACCGTCCCGATCTCCAAATTTGCTAGTGTCATAAAAATCAGTTACGTCCTATCTTGTTTGATAAAGAATAAAAAGTTTAGCCTAATTGAAATTTAATTTCAATTTCAATAAAACAAATAAATGCCGGTTTTTTATTATTTACACAAACAAACTCCGGCTATTTCGGCGGAATAATTTTTGATGAAACGAGATCGGCCTGATAATTTCCGAAGGCAAATCGTAAGGGCAGACGTCCTCTATCGCTACTCAACCACAAGCGTAGATTCAAACGGTCAATGCTTTGATTTCCGGTTTGAATCGAAATGAGCTGAGCCGGAACTTTTTTACCTTCAAGATCAATGATCGAAGTATTTGAAGGACGTAGGGTTAGAACATAGGCCTGTGAACCGATAAAAATCGCAACGCGGGTGTCATTGACCGGATTTTGCTGATCCAGACTCGGTTTCAGATTGAAATTGCGGACGGCAAAGGCCAGCGACAAAATGCTGTGCGTTCCGATCGGCACATCAACTTCATTACTCCCGTTATAGACTACTTTTCCGAGTTCCTGGTCAAAATCGGCGGTTTGATTGAAGATGCTGAACGAACCGTTAAGACCGATTTTGACCTGTTTCGGCGTCAAAGTATATGGATCAACCTGCGTTTCGATACCGTCCTGAATGTTGAAAAGACGACTTCCCTGTCCGATCTCGGAAACTCCGGCTATCAATAAAAGACTGTCCTCGCCGTCGAATTCTTTTCGTTCCTTGACCTGCAGTATGACTTTTCCGTGATTTTGAGTTCCTTCGGTTACCCTAAATTCCAGAGTTTCGCCCAGAACGAACGGCAGATCGGTCGAAAGCGGTAGATTTTCTATATAGGGAGTCGGCGTCGGCGTCGGTGTTCGCGTCGGCGTCACGACCGGCGTTAAAGTTTCTGTTACGGTCGGTGATGCTTCCGGTTCGAGATTCTGTATGCTGGCGATCCTGGCGTTGAAATTTCCTTTTTCCGTTTTGAATCTGATCAAAACCGGAATTCTTTTTTCGTCATTCGAAAAATTTACGCGGAAATTCGCAATCCCGAGATCGTTCAAATAGTTGCTCTGAACGGTTGAAACGGTCGTTTCGAAATCCCCCAGGTCGGTTTTGACGATTTCTCCGCCGGTGGCGGCAAAATCGAAATTATAGACGGTTTCATTCTCCAAAACCGAAAAACTTCCCGCTCCGCCCGAATTTCTGACTTTGTAAATCAGTGAAAGCAGATCGAAATTGGTGGTCGGTGAGTTCAGAAAATTCGAGATCTTTTCCTTCGGCAAACCGCTTTTATTGGAAGTATGCCGAATATAGAGCGGCAGTCCAGTTTGCTCGGAAACAAAGCTTGAACGCGATTCATCAAACAGATAAAAGGCGGCACTGACGAGATTTAAGGTTTTGATCCGGGCCGACAATTCGACCGCATCTTTGCCGTCAAGCTTTCCCTTTGAAACGACGTAAATTTCCGCATACGCCGCATCCTCGAATTTTTCAAACGAGATATTGTAAGTTAATCTTTCGCCGACCTTGAATTGAGAATTTGTCTGAGCCGAAGTTGAAAAAAGAACGATTGAACCGCTAAGACACAGAGACACAGAGAGAATTATAAAAAGTGTTTTGATTTTACCCGGTTTGTTCATTTTAAATTTGAGGTTTAAGAATTTTATTGTCTGAATCATTAAAAAACTCTGTTACTCCGTGTTTCCTCTAAATCTTAAATTTCTTCTAAAATTTGCTGAACCGCTTTGATCTTGTCGTCCGCTTGAATGATCGGTCTACCGATGACCAGATAGTCCGAACCGTTTTCAATCGCGTCCTTCGGTGTCATTACACGCTTCTGGTCGTTATTCGTTGCAAAACCCGGCCGAATACCCGGCGTCACGATCAAAAAATCATCTCTTTCGATATTTTCACGGATCAGAGCCGTTTCAAGCGGCGAGGCGACAACGCCGTCCAGACCGCATCCGGCCGTAAGTTTGACCAGCTTTAAGACCTGCGAATTTACTTCGCTTTCGATTCCGGTTTCCTTCAGAGTTTGCTGATTTGAACTCGTTAAAACCGTCACGCCGATCATCTTCGGTCTGTGTAAGTTTTCTTTTTCGCAAATCTCGGAAACTTCTTCAAGAGCCGTCCGCATCATTTCGCTTCCGCCGACAGCGTGAATGTTGAACATCCAAACGCCGAGACGGGCGACTTCAACCGATGCTTTGGCAACCGTGTTGGGAATATCGTGGAATTTGACGTCCAAAAAAACTTTCGAGCCGCCGTTTACAACTTCCCTTACAAAAGATGCACCTGCCGAAGTAAATAGTTGCAGTCCGATTTTGAAACCGCCGACTTCCGTTTTCAGTTCGGCGATGTGTTTTCTGGCTTCGTCCGCCGTCGGAACATCCAATGCGACGATAATTTTTTCCTTTTTGTTACTCAATGCTCTTTTTGATTTCATATAAATTATTCGGGACTTTCTTTCGCCAAACCCTGAACATTTCGGGTCTCTGTTTTGTTGTTTCCAAAATAAGCTCGATTTCTTCGGGCGAAAAGTAATCCTTCCTTTTCGATTCTATTTTACTTTCCGGAATAATTCTATAAAGCCACCGGCGATATTCCATCAACCCTTCGCCGAAACCTCTTTCGATCGCCGTCAGATCAGTCCGACGCTCAAAGTCGGACGTAAAACCGCCGGAAGTCAAACGTACCAAACCCAGTAATTCGCAACGATTTCTTTCCGTGTAATACAAAATATGGGCGAGTTCGTGGGCGATTATTGCTTTCAAGGCATTTTCAGGAACGTTAAAATTATATACCTTCGGATTCACATAAAGAAGATACCGCATTTTTTGGAATGTAAAAAATCTCGTATAAGAAAATCTCGCTTTGAAAAAGTTTGAATCGCTCGTGAAGGTCTTGATCTTTATTTTTTCTAAATTTATTTCGGGAAATGATTTGCGGACAACTTCGTTGACAAAATTTTGTGTTTGCTTGATTGCTGACGATTCATCAAAATCTGTTTGAGCATTTGCCGGTAGGATAAAAATTATACCTGCCCAAATAATCAAAAACCGAAAACGCCAACTTTGCATAAAATTTTTTAATCCAGCGTCTTAAAAACAAGCTTCTTGAAGAATCTAGTCATCCGCAGAGAACCGTTTGTTAAAAGCCGTTTTTTGCCTTCATTCAGATGCACAAACGGCAATGCGGTTTTTAGTTCAACCTTTTCTTTTTTGCTCAAAAATTTCAGACATTTGGCCCCGGCCTCCCGGGCTTCGAACGCCATCCGGCGGGATGTTTCCGCCTTGCCCGGATTATTCAGTGTTTCGTTGATGACAAATAACATAAACCAGGCATCGGCAAACTTTTCATCTTCGGCAACCGCTTTTTCCAGATGTTCGGAAGCCTGCCGAAAATCTCTCGTTTGGAAATAAGCCGAACCGATCAGATAATGCAATTCGACCGTTTCGAAAACTTCGAGGCATTCCTTAAAGGCAACGATCGCTTCTTTATAATTCCCTTCCGATATCGCCAGCATTCCCCAGATACAGTTGGCGACGAACATTTTTTCGGGAATTCCCGCGAGAACGCTCAAAAATTTTCGGGCCGGTTCGGCTTCATATTCATCAGCACAGATGACACCGAGCAAAAGCAAAGCTTTCGAGTTATTCGGTGCGATCTCATAGACCTTTTGCAGATAAGTTTTGGCTTCACCGAATTGGTCGGCGGAGAAAAGTTTTTCGGCGATAAATATCTGAAGGGGAATATTTTCGGGCGAAAGTAAAGAGGCCCTTTCCAGCGTCCGGAAACCTTGTTTTTCTTCGTGTTCTTCAAGAAGCTTGATGCCTTCTTTGACCAGATGCGTAAAAAGTTCGGCGTTGGGTTGCTCGTGGTTCGAGAGAATTTCCTCCAGCACCTTCTTTTGCTTGTTCTCGGTTTCGATCTCGCCCTTTTTCTTTTGATAAATCTCGGCTATTTCTCTGGCCAGCCGCTCCGAGAGATTCGGCTCGACATCCATTAGTGCGTCAATAAATGAAGCGATGATAAGATGATCTTTTTCAAATGATTCGGCTTGCCGGCTG
>JBGTRS010000312.1:0-5866 GCA_041940665.1 Pyrinomonadaceae bacterium
AGATAAAGTTACAAAAGCGAAAGATAAAAAATCATAGACAGCCTTCGTCTGCCACAATCGAATCGAATCACTTTTTTTCGGAAAATATTCTTTGGCGGATGTTTCGCTTTTGTAAAATATTTTTTACTTATTGGAATAAAATCAGCAAAAGTAGTAATTTTATTAGCAAAAAAAGCGTAGTATAATTTAAGAAAGCCAAAGTATTTATTAAAAAAAGTGAGTTACAAACAAACAACTGAGGCAGGGCAAAATGTTCTGATTTTGAGCGTTGCCGATGAATTCAGACGCGGCATCAGACTGCTCGAAAACCTCGACAACGAAGTTTATATAAAAACTTGTGACGGAGTCGGAAGTGTCGGTTCGCATTTTCGCCACAATCTCGATTTTGCCGTTAATTTATTAAAAGGTTTGGAAAACGGCGAGATTGATTACAACAACCGCGAAAGAGATCTGCGGGTGGAAACAAATCGTCAGTTTGCCAAAGAGCGTTTTTTATTTTTGACCCGGTCGTTAGAGAACATTTCGCAAGATGATTTCGAACGCGAAATTCTCGTCCGCTCGGAAATTGATGGAAACGTTTGGCACCGGTCGAGCGTCGGACGCGAACTCGAATTCCTGCTGAGCCACACGGTTCATCATTTTGCTCTGATCGCCGAAAAACTGCATTCATTCGGAATCGAAGTTTCTGCGGATTTCGGAGTTGCTCCTTCGACGCTCAAATTCTGGGCTGAACAAAATTCCAAAACCAAGGCCACAGCGTAAGGAAAATTTATGTCAACGCCCCTGAAAATCATCAGTTGGTTCTGCCGCATCGTCGTTGCGGTCATTTTTCTGCAGACTCTTTTTTTCAAATTTACGGGAGCGGAAGAATCAAAATATATTTTCACGAAACTTATGGGAGCGGAATATGAAGCCGTCGGTCGCATCGGTTCGGGAATTTTTGAACTCATCACGGCAATTTTAGTTTTAGTTCCCCGCACCGTCGCCGTCGGTGCGGCACTCGCTCTCGGATTGATTTCGGGTGCGATCTTCAGTCATCTGACGCAACTCGGCATCGTCGTCAAGGACGACGGCGGAACGCTTTTTATTCTCGCTCTCATAATCTTTGCCCTCAGCTGCGTGCTTATCATAATTCACCGCAGTAAATTGCCAATAATCGGAGAAAAATTATAAGGTAATAAAAAGAGCGGCTGCCAACTGCAACTGTCTTCTGCCTACTGTTATTTATGTCCGATTTTTGGCAAACTTTTGAACAGATTTTAAGACTCGATCTTTCGGGTCTTTATGAATTTTCGCCGCTCGCCATTTTCTTTATAATTTTTTTTACGACCTTTATTACCGAAGACGGAGCGTGTCTGGCGGCCGGGGCTTTGGCGGGACAGGGCCGGATCAGTCTTGCTCTGGCAATTTCGGCAAGTTTTGCGGGTATTTTTGTCGGCGACATCGGGCTTTATTGGATCGGCAGATTTTTCGGAAAACCTATCTCAAAGACAAAGATTTTCCGAAGATTCGTCAGCCCAAGACAACTGGAAAGAGCTTCATTCTGGCTTGAAAAACGAGGAGCTTACGCCATTTTCCTGAGCCGTTTTATTTCCGGTTTTCGCCTGCCGACATATCTGGCGGCCGGCTTCCTGCGGACAAGTTTTTCAAAGTTCGCCTTTTATTTTTTTATCGCATCGGCGATCTGGACACCTCTGCTGGTCGGCTCGACCGCTTTTGCGATCCAGGCCATCTCGCCGAAATATCTGCTTCTGGCAATTCTTGCCGCGGTCGTCATCTTCAAAATCATTTTTGATCTTTCAACCTGGCGAAAACGAAGACTTTTCATCGGCCGCTTAAAACGCATCCGGAACTGGGAATTCTGGCCGCTCAAAGTTTTTTATTTCCCGGTCGTTCTATACGTCGCCCGGCTTGCCCTCAAACACCGCAGTCTGACGGTTTTCACCTGTGCCAATCCGGCAATTCCGGCGGGCGGTTTTATCGGCGAATCAAAGGACGAAATCTATCAAGGCTTAAAGAAATCCGCCTTTGCCGAAGATTTTCTGCTCAATCATATTTTGCTTACGAACGAGGTGCCGGTTTCGGAAAAATTCGAAAAGACTGACGAATTTATTAAGAGTAATAATTTAGATTATCCCTTCGTGCTAAAACCCGATGCCGGAGAACGCGGAAAATCGGTAAAGATCGTTAAAGGTTCCGAACTGTTAAGCGGGATTTTAAGTGAAATAAGAGAAGATTACATCCTGCAGGAGTTTGCCGCCGGCGAAGAAGTAAGCATTTTTTATTACCGGTATCCTTCCGCAGAAAACGGCAAGATTTTTTCGATCACCGAAAAGCGTTTTCCCGTTCTTGAAGGCGACGGTGTAAGCACATTGGAAGAACTTATCTTGGAAGACAAACGGGCGGTTTGTCTGGCGAGAAAATATTTCGACCAAAATGAAGACGAACTGAATCGGATTCCCGAACAGGGCGAAAATGTTAAGATAATAGACATCGGAACACATTCCCGCGGAGCGGTCTTTATGGAAGGCGGACACTTAAAAACGCCCGAACTGGAATCGGCGATTGATAAAATCTGCAAAGGTTTTAAAGGCTTTTATTTCGGCAGATTCGACATCAGAACGCTGAACTTTGAAGACTTGAAACGCGGCGAAAATTTCAAAATAATCGAACTAAACGGCGTCACGAGCGAGTCAACAAATATCTACGACAAAAGATATTCGCTCTTTGACGCATACCGGATTTTGTTCAAACAATGGAAGATCGCCTTCGAGATCGGCGAGGAAAATTTTCAAAGAGGAGCAAAGAAAACTTCGGTCATTGATTTATTGCGACTTTTATCTGGCAAAAATATATAAAAAATAATCCAATGGCTTTTTACTTTTTACTTATAGAAAATGTGCGTAATCTTTTTTTCTTACAGACAAATTCCCGAATATCCTTTGATATTCCTCGCCAATCGGGATGAGTTTTATGAACGCCCGACGGCGAAGGCTGATTTTTGGAAAGATTTCCCCGAGGTTATGGCCGGACGCGATCTGGTCGGCCAAGGCACCTGGCTCGGCGTGACCAAATCGGGAAGATTTTCCGCCGTTACGAATTACCGCGACCCGAATCAAACAAACGGGACGGTCTCACGCGGAAATTTGGTGGCGGATTTTTTAAAAAATGATGTTGCGGCAAAAGAATATCTTCAAAAGATCAAAGAAAATGCCGGTCAATACACGGGTTTTAATCTCCTTGTCGGCGAAATATCCGCGAGGAAAAACGAACTTTTTTACTATTCGAATCAAGAAAACGAGATCAGGCAATTGAAACAAGGTCTTTACGGCCTGAGCAATCACCTGCTTGATACGCCCTGGCAGAAGGTTGAAAAAGGAAAAAAGATTTTGGCAAAATTGCTTGAGAAGAAGGATTTTGAGAAAGAAAAATTCTTCAAGGTTTTATCCGATAAAACTCTCGCCGAAGATCAAGATCTTCCCGAAACGGGAATCGGTTACGAAAAGGAGAAACTTCTATCATCAATCTTTATCGAAACGCCTGTTTACGGAACACGCTGTTCGACCGTTCTGACCTTTGACGAGAATTTTGAGATTGATTTTGAGGAAAGAGTTTTTGTTTAACTGAAAAACAATTTTTTGTATTTGGCGTTTATTTCTTCAAGATCGAAAATGACGAAATAATCAACCGTTCCAAATTCGCGGTCAATCGCCGGTTCGCCGCAGACTTTTGCCCCGATTCTTAGATATATGTTGACGAGGGCGGGCAGTTCGATCTCTTCTTTTTCATTAGAAATAAAATTTTCCGGAATGCAAACTTTACTTTCTCTTGGCTTCACTTTGATGTTTTCGTGAAGATGACCATTTCTTTTTAGTTGGTGCAAAACTCTGGCGGCGACTTCGCCGTCCTGCGTAAAGATCGAGCAACAGCCGAAGAGATATTGCTTTTCGTTTTGTTCTAAAAATTGTGCCAAGACCTTCCAGAGCAGAAACAAAACGCGGGAATTTCGATGTTCTTTGGCAATACAGGCCCTTCCCAATTCGATGGATTTTTCTAAAATCGCAATCGGTAGATCTTCGATGCTGAACTCGTTAAAGGCGTAAAAGCCTTCCGCATTTTCCGCTCCTTCGATGGTATTGAGGCGATACGTTCCAATCGCCCTTCCGCTCGCTTTTTCCGTAACTATTATGTGGTTACATTGCAGATCGTATTCGTCAAAATCCATACCGTTTACCGGATTTTCTTCAAGCGAAAGCTCTCTGACAAAAACATCGAACCGCAGACGCAAGACCGCTTCAAATTCCGCCGAAGTTTCGACCATCTTGGCGATGTATCTTCCGTCGGAAACTTGTCTGACGGGCATTTTGAAATTCGGTTGATAGAAATATGTTTCGAGCCTTTCGGAAACTTTCGGCAAAACCTTCAGCATCTTTTTTTATCCTCTTATATTTTTATGAATGAAGATTAGACCTGTTTTTATTCCAACGCAAGAAAAAAACCTTGTAATTACAATAAATTTACAAGGTTTTAAGACCGGTATTAAGTTTTCAGGAAATCTTTACTGGATCGTAGCGGGAAGCAGAGAACCTTTCGGGTCGGAAGCGATCGCCACTCCGTCCTCGATGGCTCCGACCATTCCATGAAAAACTATCTCGCCTTCATCCAAAACGACGATGACGTCGCCGGGGCTGACCTTTGATTGATCAACCTCGAATTTGATCACGGTCGCGTTGCCGTTGGTCTGTTCAACCGATTCATAATCGAAATCTTTTGATTCGAAACTAAGCGTTTGTGTAAATGATACTTCTGACATTTTTTATAAAATTCTCCAAATAAAATAGTTTGATAATTACAAATCCACTTGAGTTTAACGTTTCGCCAGAACAAAGTCCAAAGCGATCGCATCGTGGTCGGAAAGCGGGGTGCCTTCTTTAGTTGTTAAATTTCCGATGGTTTTCGGCTCTTTATCGGGAGCGATCCCGATATTTCTGCCGAAAAACCAATCGAGTCGCAAAGAAAACTTTCCGCCGACCTTTCTCGATGCCCAGAATATAAAGGGAAAACACCAGGCCGGCACCCAATCGCCGAGGTTCGTATTGTAGGCCGTGTTTTCCATATCGTAATGAAGCGTGCCGACACCGGCTTCGTTAAAAGGTTTGTATTCGTAGCCGTGATTGATGAATTCCTCAAAAAGCCCGCGTTCAAATTTTCGGTCGGGATACGGATAATGTTTTTTGACGACTCTTTTCGGACCCATCAGAACGCGGTGCCAAAAGCCTAAGATCGCCCGTGTCGCATTCTGGGCGTTGTAGGTCGTCGTGTTGAAATCGCCGCCGATGATCGTCGGCAGACGCGGCAGGGTTTCGAGATGTTTTAAAATTATTTGAGCCTGCAGTTCTCTGTGTTTCCGCGAGCAATGGACGTCCAGATGAACCGTTAGAGCCCGAAAAGTTCCCGAGGGATGTTCGACATCGGCAACTAACGCCCGCAGATAACCGAGCCGTTTTTCCTTGCCGTGCATTTTATCCTTGCCGTTCGGCAGAGGAACGGCGTGGACATTTTTGAGCGGGTATTTCGAAAACATCGCCAGCCCGTGAATTGATTGCTTATTTTCGCCCGCAACTTCCGATTCGACCCCGCTTCCTTTTTGCAGAGCGATATAGACGGGAGCGAAGGCGTAATTGAGCTTTAGAGCCTTAGCAATTTTTTGGGCGACAAAATAATTGCCGCTCCGGGCCATTCCGTAATCGAGTTCGGTCAAAAGATATAAATCCTTATCGCGTAAATCCTCGTGATTTTTCAGCTTATCAATTATCTCTTCAAGAAAACTTCCCCGCTCGATGTTCCAGGCCGCAACGCTTACAAC
>JBGTRS010000313.1:0-5863 GCA_041940665.1 Pyrinomonadaceae bacterium
CTCGGATCATTTTCTGACCGTTCGGATAAATGGTCTGTTAAATTTATACAAGTCCTGAAAGACAGGGCAAGAAGGAGAATTATAATGCAATCAAAAATAAAAGAGGCTGAAATTTCAGCCGAAATAAAACTTTCGTATGTCGAACAAGGGAATAATTCAGGCGTGCCGGTCATATTTTTGCACGGCGTGACGGATTCTTATCACTCGTTCGATCTTCTGTTTCCGCATCTGCCTGAAACCGTTCGGGCTTTTGCCGTAACTCAGCGCGGCCACGGCGATTCAAGCCGTCCGCAGACCTATAGCACTGACGAATTTGCGGCCGATATTGCCGGGTTTATGGATCATCTCGGGCTTGAATCAGCCGTCATCGTCGGCCATTCGATGGGCAGTTTTAATGCTCAGCGAGTTGCGATCAGATATCCGGAGCGGGTCTCGGGATTGGTTTTGATCGGATCGTTTTCAACCTGTCGTGACAATCAGGGCGTTATAGAATTTGTCGAAAACGAGATCGCAAAACTGTCCGACCCGATTCCGGCGGAATTTGCCCGCGAATTTCAGGAAAGCACTCTGGCCAAATCAATTCCCGCGGATTTTCTGAATTTGGTCGTCCGGGAAAGCCTGAAAACACCGGCCAGAGTCTGGCAGGCGGCTTGTGAAAGTATGATCGTCAATGATAATACCGACAAGCTAAAGTTGATCAAAGCCAAAACTTTGCTTTTGTGGGGCGAGCTGGACGCATACTTTTCTTTGGAAGATCAGCAGAGACTTTTGAAACATATTCCGGAAGCGGAATTAAAGGTTTACAGGGAAGTCGGACACACACCGCAATGGGAAATTCCTGGTGAAACGGCGGCGGATATTTTGAATTTTATCGAAAATTTGAAATTTAAAAAGACCGCCGCTTCAACTCAAATCGCTTGATCGTTATAAAAAAAACGGGCGGGGCTTTAAAAAAACTCGCCCGTTTTTTTCTAAAATTTACTTTCAAGCAGTTTCTTTGCCTCGGCTTCGGCCTCTTTATATTCGGGCAGATAATCGGGATTCGGTTTTAAGTTCAGAACCTTTTCGATCATCTTTTTGGCTTCCGCATCCTTATCAACTGCCAGATACGCTTCGGCCAGATGTAGATAGATATACGCGTTTTCCTTTTCGAGTTCAAGAGCCTTTTCGTAGTATTCAACCGCCCTTTCCGCACTTCCGCCGCCCAAATTGCGGGTTCCCATCTCAAGCTGTCCGAGTGCATCATAGGCACTCGCTCCCTGATAAGCCGGTTCGATTTCGATCACCTTGTTCATCGCATCGCGGATGTCGTCAATTGACGTTACGCCGACGGTGACGGGATTTTGTTTTGCTTGTTCGCCTAAGATAGCACCGTACCAGAAATGTCCTTCGGGTTTGTTCGGCTCTAAACGCTTGGCGATCTTTGCCGCCGACAGGCCCTTTTTCAAAACCTCCGCCGCCTCATTCTCGCTGATTGTCTTCCGGCTTCCGAGAAAATAGCTGAAGCGGGCATATTTCCATTCGACCTCGAAATTGCGGTTATTCATATCCCTTGCTTTTTCAAGAGTTTTAACCGCTTCACGGACTTTATCGAGGTCTTCGCGTTGTTGATAGAGTTCTTCCGCTTGATTGATGGCCTGCTCCGGTGCGATTACGGGCTTTGAAGCCGACATTTCGGCTTCCGCTTCGCTCGATGAAGCACAGGAAACTGTCAGAAAAACGGAAAGAAGAACGATGAACTGAATTTTGTGTCTACACATTGTAATTACATTTTTGCAAGATTTTTGTAATATTTTTGCAAAACGGCAAAAGTCGCTCGGTTTGCGTTTATCAAAATACAAAATCTCTGCTATATTTGGTTTTAAGTTTACGAAAAATTGAACCTTCTATTTTAGACATAATGGCAAAAAAATCACAAGCGGCTTCATTTTACGATCTCGAAGGCACACTCGTCAGCACGAATCTCGTGCATACGCTCGCCTTTTATTCACGCCGTCAGCAGGGTCTTTTTTCAACCGTCAGAAAATCTCTGACGACGGTCGCTAAATTACCTATATTCGGAATCACCGAATTTTATTCCCGAAACGTCTTTAACGAATACTTTTTTCAAAGCTACAAGGGCGAATCGGAAGACCGGCTCAGATATTTTGCGGAAGAACTTTTTGAAGATGTTTTAAAACCGGCGATCTTTGACGGTACGCCCGATCTCATCGCCAAATCGAAAAAACTCGGTCATAAACAGGTTTTAATCACAGGAGCCCTGGATTTTTCGGTCGCCCCGCTGGCGAGCTATCTGGGCATGGACGTTTTTGCCGCCAACCGTTTGGAATTCGTCAACGGCATTGCGACGGGCAGAATCCTGCCGCCGGTGATGGCTTCGGCAACGAAAGCGACCTGGATCCGTGAATTTGCCGAAGATAACGACATCAATCTATCGGATTCCTACGCCTATTCCGACAGCATCTCGGATCTTCCGATGCTTTCGATCGTCGGGCATCCGGTGGCGGTCAGTCCCGATTTTCGTCTGAAACAAACCGCTCTCCAGCACGATTGGGCGATTTTGGATTTGAAATAAAATTTATGAAAAATATAAAAATCAAAGGTTTGGTTGCTTTATTTTCCCTACTGTTTTTGGGCATCTCTCTCGGTTTATTCTCACAAAGTAAAACGGTTGCTAAAAATGATCTTCCAAAGTCAAACATTATTGATTCGAAGCAATTAATTGATGATATCAAATATCTTTCTTCCGACGAGTTACAGGGACGCGAAACGGGAACAGCGGAAAATGCGACGGCCCGGAATTATGTGCTGGCCAGATTTAAGAAATCGGGAATCAAGCCTTTCAATGAAAACTATCGGCAGAATTTTTCTTTTAAGAATAGTCAAGGTAAGGAATTCAAAGGCGTCAATGTCGTCGGGTTTATCAAAGGAAAGGAACGGCCGGATAAATATATCGTCATCACGGCTCATTACGATCACGTCGGAATTAAAGACGGCGAAATTTATAACGGAGCCGATGACAATGCTTCCGGCACGGCGGCCCTTTTGGCGATCGCCAAATATTTCAAGAAAAACAAACCGAAGCACTCCTTGATCTTCGCCGCCCTCGATGCCGAAGAAAAAGGCTTGCGGGGAGCAAAGTTTTTTGTTGATAATCCGCCCGTTCCGCTCGAAAGTATTTTGCTCAATATCAATATGGATATGGTTTCACGCAATGACAGAGGCGAACTCTACGCGGCGGGAACATTTCATTACCCGCAATTTAAATCATATCTCGAAGCGGTGCAAAAAAACGCACCCGTCAAATTATTGTTGGGACACGACGACCCGAAACTGGGAAGTGACGACTGGACTTTTCAATCCGACCACGGAGCATTTCATCGCAAGAAAATCCCTTTTCTTTATTTCGGCGTCGAAGACCATAAGGATTATCACAAACCGACCGATGATTTTGAGAACATTCAGCCTGAGTTTTATGTCAATGCGGTCGAAACAATTGTGATGGCAGTTAAGGAAATAGATAAAAATTATGGGACGATTAAATAAATATTGTAGGGGCGACGGCTTGTCCTCGCCCATGAGCCGATAGGCGAAAAAGATTTGATATTTTTTAACATTTACATTTAATCACATTTGTTCCAGCCATATGGCTGGCGGGCAACCACAAGGGATTGCCCCTACAACAATTTTTACGTTGAAATTATAAAAATATGGCATTGCAATTACGCAGAAAAACACACGAATCAGTTATCTATATTGACCGCGACTCGGCTCCGCGGATTATGCCGTTTGGCGAGGATTTTATTCTGGAAGATATTCCGATCGGGACGCGGGTCATCTATCCGAATCCGCCGATCAAGGGTTTGCCGAACCGCGAGGCGGCGATCCGCTATGCGGTGAATAATCCGATCGATGCAAAACCGCTTTACGCACAGCTTGAGCCGGGCATGAAGGTGACGATCGCGATGGACGATATTTCGCTCCCTTTGCCGCCGATGGCGACGCCCGATGTCCGCCAGACGATGCTCGAAGTCGTTTTGGATATGTGCTATGCGAACGGCGTGGACGACGTGCATCTGATCATCGCCAATTCCTTGCACCGCAAAATGACCGAGTGGGAAATGAAGCGGATGGTCGGAAGCACGATCCATAATGCGTTTTATCCCGACCGTTATTACAATCATGATGCCGAGGATGATGAGGGCTTGGTAACGATCGGACACACGAAGCATCATAACGAACCGCTTCGGATAAACCGCCGCTGTATGGAATCCGATTTGGTCATTTATCTGAATATCAATCTCGTTCCGATGGACGGCGGACATAAATCGGTGGCGGTCGGTCTTTGCGATTACGAATCCCTGCGGGCTCATCACGAACCGCAGACGATCATTGATTCCGATTCCTATATGTATCCGCCCGATTCCGAACTCAATCACAAAGTTCACCGGCTCGGAAAATTGGTTGACGAGCATATGAATGTCTTTCACATCGAAACCGCCCTGAACAACAAAATGTTCGGCGAAGGTTACGACATTTTGACCAAAAACGAAGACGAATTCGAGTTCGCCGACCGTATGAAATGGGAAGCGATGAAACGGACATTTTCAAAACTCCCGCGAAAAGCGAGACGCAAAATGCTTCACGCGATTCCGGCACAATACGAAGTTATCGCTTGCTATGCGGGCGAAACTGAAAAAGTTCACGAAAAAATTCTGGAGAAAAATTATCAGCAGTATATCGTTCCCGTTAAGGGGCAGTGCGACATAATGATCACGGGCATTCCCGACATTTCGCCGTATAACGTCTATTCGGCTCTGAATCCTCTGCTCGTGCAAGTGATGGCACTCGGCTATCACTACAATATGTATAAAAACAAACCGCTTCTCAAAAAAGACGGCGTTATGATCATCACGCATCCGTGCTTTGACGAATTCGATCACGATTTTCATCCGAGCTACATCGAATTTTTTCACCGCTTACTGCCCGAATCGCGGGATGCTTTTTATTTGCGGGAAAAATACGAACGCGAGTTCGCCGAAAATCCCGCCTACATCGAAATGTATCGCCGCGGCAACGCCTATCATCCGGCCCATCCGTTCTTTATGTGGTATTGGGGCGAAAACGGCCGCCAACACGTCGGCAAAGTCATCGCCGCCGGAGCCGAAAACGCTCACGTGCCCGAAATCTTAGGCTGGGAACGAGCGGACAATCTGACCGAAGCCATCGCCATGGCAAGAAGCTACATGGGCAGAAATGCGGAAATCTCGATGCTTCACCAACCGGTGATCGCTCTGTGTGAGGTGACGGATTAGGAAATAAGTTATGAATGAAATTAGATTTTCAATTCAACATAATGAATTTGATAGATTGATTGTTCCAATAATTAATGGTGAATCTCTAATTTCTATTTTAAAAGATTTTGAAAAACCGTTTGCAAAGAAAGAAGGTTATTTAAAATTAGCGGGCGGATATGATGGTATTCCTTTGAATTATGTTAAATCTCCAAAAAATTATTATTTGGGTTTAGACCAAGATCAATGGCTCGATGGAAAAACGGCACTTCTTGATTGTCATTGTCTTTGTGTTGGCTGTTGGTCATTTGTTGCCAAAATTGAAGTAGATAAGAATAAGGTTATTTGGAAGGATTTTGAACAGATTCATAGAGAGAATTGGAATTACGTTGGTTTAGACAAATTTATTTTTGACAAAGCACAATATGAAATTGCTATAGACGAATTAAATGAAACCTAAAAGCCGTCGAAGACGGCAATATATTTGTAGCCCGCGGTGCAAACCGTGGGTAAAATGAAAACAAAATAATAAAGCCGTTAATAACGGCGGCATAAAAAATATGTCCCAC
>JBGTRS010000314.1:0-5858 GCA_041940665.1 Pyrinomonadaceae bacterium
AAATTTTTTTATCAGATAAAATATGTTTTGAAGCGGACGATTCCTTCGCTCAGGAATGTCTGTAAAGTATTCTATCTGAATTTTATAAAAAGAGATGAAAAAGAATGAGATCATTATTTCCGTAGATACGACAGTTTTGGATGGGAGTCTGGCTGTCTGGAAAAACGGTCAAGAGGTTGTGAGTTTGAATTTGGATAAGACCCGACCGATTTCTGCAAATTTTGTAACAGATGTATCCGGAGTTTTTGAGGAGAAAAAGCTTGCCATCGGCGATTTGAAAACTATCTTATATACGAGAGGTCCCGGAAGTTATACGGGGCTGAGAGTCGGGATTGCCTCGATTCAGGGACTGGGCCGGGCTTTGAACTGCGATTTAAAAGGTTTTACACTTTTTGAAGTTCTTTCCTATGAAATGAGCGGGTATACGGAATTTATTACTGCCGTAAGGGTTTGTTCCGGAAAAGTCTGTTTTGTTCAAAACAGACAAGGGCATATATTTAAAACGGACACGGAGATAAGAGTTTTGGAGAGGTCGGAATTTATTGAATTCTTATACGAATCGGAATTGCCTTGTATTACAAGCCGGGATTTATATAGAGATTTAAAAAGTTCTGGGTTCGGTGAACTAAGTAAACTAAAATATGCGTCTGATAACACAGCAAAAAGCCTGTATTTTTTATATGAATCGGGCAAATTCAACCCCGTTTCGAATCTGCCGATCTACATTTAATATAAATGCGTCTGATAATGAAAGAATCTATCAAACATAATCTGTTTCCTTTTATAAAAATTTTGGATCGAATCCCGTGCAAAATGATTCTAAAACAAATTACTTGAAAATCTGCCATTTTTTAGGCTAATATAAAAGACATAACGATTTGATTGAGAAGATTTCGTTGTAAAGTTTGTTCTTTAACATAAAATTTAATTAAAAAGGAAGGAAAAAAACGCTATGGACATTTCAACAACTGAGGCCGTAAAAAAAGAATTAATGAAAGAAAGTCAGACATTTAGAGACCTGGTTCATCAACACGAATCATATGAGAAGAGACTTACCGAACTTGCAAATTTAACCTATCCAAGTGAAACCGAACAGATTGAAGAGTCAACTATAAAAAAGAAAAAATTAAATGTTAAAGATGAAATATATGCAATGATGAGTGAATATCAGAAATCGCATTAGAGATAAAAAAAGTAAGTTTTAGAAAAAACAGCCGTAAAATAAGAAAAAATACGGCTGTTTTTTATTTGCAGACGGGACTATATGCGATGATGCCTTCCTTTGTCGGAACAAAAAGTGTCCGTTTATCATAGATCGGCGGGCTGACGATCTGTGTGTTGTTGCCAAAGTCTATCTTGTTGATCGTTTTTCCGTTCCGTAAATTTAAAATATGCAGGGAGTCAGGCTCATTCGGTGAAAAAACGGCGTATTCGGAGTCTATATATGCCTTGCCGTTTATCCTGCCTTCCAGTCGTTTTTTCCAAATCCGATTGCCGCTTTTGGCGGAGACGGAATATATAAAATTATCATTTGAGATGATGATCAGGCTGTCTCTCCAGATATCTAACTCGATTATTCTCGCACCGGTTTTTGTATGCCACACGACATTTCCGGAATCCAAACCGAATGCGTAGACATTGCCCTCGAGATCTCCGGCGAATAAGTATTTTTCCGAAACGGCAAGGGCACTCGGATTGGCCCGCAGATTTATCTGTTTTTTGATTGTTCCATCAGTTTCGGACAGGAACATAACGGTCTTGTTTTGGGTTCCGAAAATGATCCTCCTATCAAAATGTATCGGGAAGGTCTGGATTTCAGACTCCAGGATTTTGTCCCATCCGTCAGCTGAAAATCTGTCGAAATAAATTATACGACCGTTTCTGTCAGTTATTTGAAATGAGGTTTGATGAAATGACAGAAAGGTGTTTTTTAAGTTTTGAAAGTCCGTCTGTGATTTTATTATGCCGGTTTTTATATCAATCTCGTTGAGCTGAGAGGTTTTTTCAGATATTTCTGTGTGATTTCTTTTGGTTATTATAAACAGACTGTCTTTGGATATATCCATCTCCGAGATATATCCGCCGCCCACATCGGTTTTCCAGAGCAGAGTTCCCGTATCCATTGAGACTGATTCTATAAAACCTCTCGCATTCGGAATAAGGATTTGACTATCATTATCAGACGCAATCTTAAGATTGGTCATAAATTCCGATTTATATTCCCAACATTTTTTGAGCGGAGAAGTCCACACAGACTCCGGTTCTTGGGGATAGGATTTGAGAGGTAAGACCAAGAACAGGTTGAAAAGAATTGTCAGCCAAAAAAGTTTTCTGAATTTAATCATCAGTGTTTTGTGTTTTCGTCTAATAATGTCTAAAATTATATGCAAATCAGATTCGGATTCGATCGCAAACCGTCCTGTTTCGATGTCTCGACAAAGAATAACGGTTTGCTTAAAAATAATACATTCAACATTTGGAGAAAATATATATGTCTTTTAACAAAATAATTTTAATTGGGAATCTAGGGCAAGACCCGGAACTCCGCTACACACCGAGCGGAGAGGCCGTCTGTAATTTTTCGGTCGCCACAAATGAAAAAAGACGCGACAAATCGGGTGAACTCCAGGACATAACCACCTGGTTTCGTGTTACGCTCTGGGGAAACAGAGCCGAAAATGCTTCCAAATATCTCGAAAAGGGAAGACCCGTCTATATCGAAGGACGTCTGCGGCAATCCGAATGGACCGATCGGGACGGTAATACGCGTCAAACTCTCGAAGTCTCGGCAACGGAAATGCAGTTTCTGGGCGGCCGCGATCACGAAATGTCCGCCTCAGCCAATTCAGGCTCAAGTTCGGTCAATGATTTCGGCGATGAAACCGAAAACCGTTCCGCCTCCGATACCGGAGATATGCAAAATCCGACGGACGACGATATTCCTTTCTAAATCTCAAGTCAAAGAAGTGAGAAAACATCTGCGATAAAAACATTCTCACTTCTTTTTTTAAAATTAAAAATATTTTTACAGCGGCGATGTCAGCCATTTTCCCATATTTCTGAATTTATCAAATCTTTTCTGCTTAAGCGTTTCAATCGAACTGTCAGATAGATCCTTTAAGTTTTTAAGTATGGAATTTTTCAGATTTGCCGATACGGGATCTAAAACACCATCCTCCATAAATTTTTCGGAATAGATCCATTCGGCCGGCTCGGCGATGACCTCATCAACGATCCCAACCTGTTTTAAATCCTCGGCCGTCAAACGGAGACTGTGGGCGGCCCGTTCAGCTTGTCCGGCATCCTTCCACAAAATAGCCGCACAGCCCTCCGGGGATATGACCGAATAGACGGCGTTTTCCAACATCAGAACCCGGTCGCCGATACCGATCGCAAGGGCTCCGCCCGAACCGCCTTCGCCCAGAACGACAACAATCGTCGGTACATTCAGGCTGGCCATCTCCCGCAGATTGTAGGCTATCGCTTCCGCCTGGCCTCTCTCCTCCGCATCGATTCCCGGATAGGCTCCGGGCGTGTCTATAAATGTGATTATCGGACGCGAAAATTTTTCTGCCAAATTCATAAGCCTGAGAGCTTTCCGGTATCCCTCGGGTTTCGGCATACCGAAATTCCGGAATCTTCTCTGGTTTGTATCACGTCCCTTCTGCTGGCCGAGAACCAGCACTTCGAAATCATCAAGTCTGGCAAAACCGCCGATGATGGCCGGATCGTCCGAATAGCGTCGGTCCCCTCTGATCTCGACAAACCCCGTAAACATTTTTTCAAAAAGATTCAAAGAATACGGACGATCCGGATGTCTCGCCGTCTGGACTCTCTCAAAAGCCTTTTTTGTCGCCTCTTTCATAAGTTTTCTTTTTTCACCTGTCGAAATCCCAGGATATTCTGTAACCTCTCTGCTTCAGATTTTTTTCGATATCTCTCGAACCCTTGATACGAAGCGGTTCGGCCAAAATCTCCGCAACAAATCCGTGACCGATCCCGACATCCAAAAAAACACTGCAGATGCCTTGGGACCCGCCCAGAACCGTAAACAATTCCTCCAGAAAAACCGTCTGGAATTTTTCTTCCGGAAGATAAATTTTCAATGCCGAAGCATTCTGAAAAACAGTCTCGGAAAGACTCCGGACATCTTCGATGATCAGAGTCATTTCCTGCCCCTCATTTGATTCTACCTTTCCTTTGATAATTATCAATTCGTCATCCTTCAAAATATTTGCAAATTTTCCGTAGGTCTCCGACCAGGCCAGACATTTCGCCCCGCTCGTCCGGTCCTCAAGTCTGAATATGCAAAAACGGTTTCCTTTTTTGCTGTGGCGCACCTGAAACTTTGTGACCATCCCGGCAACCGTAATAAATTCGTTCGGATTTGCGTCGGAGTAATCGACTATATTTTTGATATTCAAATCCCGGATACTTTCACTGTATGAGTCAAGCGGATGCGTGGAGAGATAAAAACCGATGGAATTTTTCTCATTTTGCGACAATTCTTTCTCCGTCCAGGGTTCAACGTCGGGTAGTTCTTCCTGAACCATTGAATTATCTTTTCCCGCCCCGAATAAACCGCTCTGTCCCCGTATTTTATCTTCCCAGACCCTCTGTCCGTGGGAGAGAGCCGAAGCCACGCCCGCATATAATTTTGCCCGCCATTGAAAAATACTCTCCAGATCTTTCTGCCGGTTCAGAGAATCGAACGCTCCGGCCGTGATCAGACTTTCCAGACCGCGGCGATTGATCGAACCCTGTTCGATCCGGGCTGTAAAATCAAAAAGGGAAGTAAACTGACCGCCGTCGCGGCGGGCTTTGATAATGGACGCCACACTGCTCGAACCGATGCCTTTGATGGCGTTCAATCCGAACCGGACGGCGTTCTCAAGCGGTGTAAAGCCGGCATCGCTCTCATTGACGTCCGGCGGCAGAAACTCCAAACCGGCGTTTCTCAACTCGGTCGCATATTTATAGATTTTGGCCGTATCATTGGCTTCATTGGAAAGTACGGCGGCGTAAAAATGCGATGGGTAATGGGCTTTCAGATAGGCCGTCTGAAATGCCACATAGGCGTAGGCGACCGAATGGCTTCGATTAAAACCGTAATCGGCAAACTGTGCCATCAGATTGAATATCTCCTCGGCTTTTTCTCTCTCAATCCCGCGGGCAACCGCTCCCTCGATAAACTTCTCCTCATGGACGGCCATTTCCGAGCGTTTCTTTTTTCCCATCGCCCGTCTCATCATATCGGCTTCGCCCAGACTATAACCGGCGAGTTTCTGGGCAAGCTGCATGATCTGTTCCTGATAGACGAGAATTCCGTAGGTGTTTTCGAGGATCTCCTTCATTTCGGGGATTATATATCTGACGCGTTTTTCGCCCCGGTGACGGGCAATAAAGTCGTCCACCATCCCGCCGTCCAGAGGTCCCGGGCGATATAAAGCGTTTAATGCAGCTAAATCTTCCAATTCTTTCGGTTTTAAGCGGCGGCAGATCTCCTGCATACCGCCCGATTCAAATTGAAAAATAGCCTCTGTACGCCCGTCCGCAAAGAGTTTCATTGTTTTTTCATCGGTCAGTGAAACCTTTCCCCAGTCCACTTCAACGCCGGCCTTCTGCTTAATACTTTTTAAGCAATCGTTTATGATTGTCAGGGTGGTTAACGCCAAAAAATCCATCTTAAGCATACCAGCATCTTCGATTACCTTTCCATCAAATTGGGTAATCCATAGGTCTGCATCTTTGGCTGTGCAGACAGGGACAAACTTGGTAATATCGTCTGGCGCAATGATAACACCAGCTGCATGAATTCCGGTATTGCGAATGGAGCCTTCCAACAATGTTGCTTCCCT
>JBGTRS010000315.1:0-5825 GCA_041940665.1 Pyrinomonadaceae bacterium
AACTTCGCAGATACCACCATTCGCCTAAAGAAGGACGGTAGATGGAGACATCGGTTTTACTATCACCGTCGAAATCGAAGATCGGATTATTTGAAACGGCGGCTTCACCGAAAACCGTAAATTGAAAAACCTGCGACACCGAAAAGCCGTTGGCCGCCGCTCCGTCCGTCACATACCAGCGTCCGTAAAATGTCTGTCCGACCAAGTTTGCATCATTCGGAATGGCCAGACTTACCGAACCGTAACCGATGCCCGTTCCGTTGTCGGAGAGCGTGATCTGCTGTCGGGCGAACGAACCGGTGGCGGGAATTGTCGTCCCGACTCCGGGGTCGGTGCTGTTTATGACCAGAACCGCCTGTGTATTTGCCAGAGCGTTCGAAACACCGACCGTAAAACTCGGATTGCCGACGAGCGGCGGTTCGATTGCCGTCACGGCCGGAACATTACCGCCGGTTCCCGCCCTTCCTGCTCCCGAAATCACCGGAACGCGGCTCGATTCCGTGAAAAGCGTCGGACGGTCAAACGGAGCGGTTTCGGCCGCCACACGCGGATCGGTCAGGGGACGCTTCATAAATGCCGCCAGGGCATCTTTTTCCATCTGCGTTAAATTCAGTTCGCGGATAACTCCGCGGTTTATATTCGGAGCGTCAAAATCGCCGCCGCGGTTATAGAACTCGACCACTTCTTCGATCGTGTCAAAACCGCCGTTGTGCATATAACGGCTTCGCAGTTCGACATTTCTCAAAGTCGTCGTCTTAAAAGCACCGCGGTCGAAATTTGAACCCGAAACGTTAAAACGTCCGGGATCATCGCTCTGCGGACGGACACCGATGTTATGAAACAACTGATCGCTCAAAAGTGAATCGTTATGACAGAAATTACAGTTAGCCGTTGTGAAAAGCTGACGGCCTTGCTGTTCCTGCGGTGTAAGCGGCTGAATTCCCATCATCGCTCTATCGAGCGGCGATCTGTCGGTAAAAAGTGTCCGTTCGTGAGTGGCGATGGCCATCGAGATTCTGGCCGGCGTAACTTCCGGCGTGCCGAAGGCTTCTTCAAACAGTTCGGGATACGTTCTGCCGTCGATCCAGGTCATCAGACTTTGCGGAACATCGGAAGCCAGAGCAAGCGGTTTTGAATTTTGGATCTGGGCGGCGATCTGTGTCCAATTGCGTCCGGCGTGGGCCATTTCCGCGTCATTGGCCGGCGGCCCGGCGGATTGGCTTTCCAAAGAAGCATTAAACGGCAGAACAACCTGATTCGTGATCTGATCGCGGAATTCGTTTGAAGCCCGTCCGTCCCAGAACAAACCGTCCGTCGCATATCCGGCGTTGAGATACGAGGGAGCATATCTGCCCGTAACCTGATCTTTCATTCCGTAAACCGCGGAGAAATTATAAGTTCCGTTGAGATTATTGGAAGGCACGCCGCGGGAGCCGATGATATCGTCGGGTGTATTAAAAACTCCGTCAGGTCCCGGATTGGTCGAACTCAAATCAAGTGCGGATGTCCGCGGATCACTGCCGCCCGAAGCGGGCTGATGACAGGTGCCGCAGGAAACCGTCCGGGTCGAAGACATCTGCTCATCCCAAAAAAGGGCTTTGCCCAGATAGGCCTTTGCCGCTGTCACCGGATTTCCGGCAGGAGCGACCGGCGCATCCAAAAGCTGAAAGGCTCCGGTCTGAGTCACACCGTTGGCCCGTACGCCTTGATCGGGACTGCTGAAATCGCTCGTCGTGCTTCCGTTTTCGGATTTGACCCAGTAGAAGTAATTTTGCGAAACCGTGGCGGTCGTATCAAAAAAGTAGATCGAAGGCGTTGTCCCGATCTCGGTGGCGGTCGCGGAATTATTGACCGTGTTGCGGTAGATGCGGTAATTCGTCGCTCCGCGGATGGCTTCCCACCAGATCGCCACCTTGTTGTTGTAGTCTCCATTTGAAGCATCAACTCCGGTCGGGGCGGGAAGCGTTCCGAAGGAACTTTTGCTGATCTTTCCGCTGACTACTGTCGAATTGAAAAAATTTCCGCCGTAAAAAACTGCCGCTGCCAAACAAAAAATGACTAAAACAGAAACTTTGATACGATTCATCTATCGGTGTACTCCTAATAACTATCTTGTATTTTTGTCTAAAATTGAATTGATTTTGTTGTTCAGATCGAGGCTAAACGCTTTAATATATCACTTGTCCATATTTTCCACAAAACAAGTATTAAAAAGTTAAAAAGTTCGATTTAAATTTATCAAACCGGAACATTTTTACAGACGATGCCGTATAAAATCAAAAGTCTTCCCAAGATTAAAATCTGAAAACCATCAAAGGAATAATATTTATATGAAATACCAGGGATTTAATCTTCTTTTCCGTCAACGCTTTTTACGTCTTTTCATCCTATTAGCCCTTGTTTTATCAAGCGTTCCCGCTATTGCGGCCAACGCAAACGGTGAAAACCGTCTCTCGACAAAAGACAAGATCGAAATTTTTGAACAGGTCTGGAAACTCATCAACGACCGCTATTACGACCCGAATATGAACGGCGTTGACTGGGCAAATCAGAAAGAAAATTATCAGCCGTTGATCGAACTGACCGAAACCGATAATGAATTTTACACGGTCATCAAAAAAATGGTCGGCGAGATGAACGACGCCCATACACGCTTTTTGACTCCGCGTGAAGCTTATGAAAGACGCGAAAAGAAAAGCACGACCGTCGGGATTTTGCTTTCCAATGTCGAAGGCAAAACGGTCGTCGAAAAGGTTCGTTCCGATGCTAAAGGCGAACTTGCCAAAGTCAAAGCCGGAATGCTTGTCCGCACGATTGATGGTGTTGCGGTCAATAAAAAACTCGCTGAAGCCAAAACCGACGTCGGCGATTCGTCTTCGAACCGGGCTTTGGAAATCCTTGCTTACCGGCGGGTTTTGGACGGTGAACCCGGCACGTCCGTCAAGCTCGGTTTGACCGACCAAAAAGGAAAGCACTTCGAAGTCATGTTAGTCCGCGAAGTCGTTGACGAAACCTCGGAAGCCACCCCTCAAAAACTTTCTTCGGGAATGGGCTATATCGCCGTCACGAGCTTTAAATCGCCGATCGCCGATAAATTCAAACAAGCCTTGCTCGAATTAAAAGACACGCCCGCGTTGATAATTGACCTGCGGTACAACGGCGGCGGCAACATCAGCGAGGTTCTGGAAATGGCGGGTTATTTTCTGAATGAAAAACATTCGTTCGGTAAATTTATGCGGCGTGCCGGCAAAACGAAACAGGAACTCAAAACCTTTTCCGCCGGAAAAAAAGGCGGACGGGTTTATGAAAATCCCGTCTATATTTTAACGAGCAAATACTCGGCGAGCGGTTCGGAACTATTTTCGAGCAGTTTGCAGGAATTCGGACGGGCGAAGATCATCGGTTCGCAAACCTGCGGCTGTCTGCTGGGAATTTCCCGCCGGCATCAGATCAAGGGCGGTAGCGAACTCCATATCAGCGACATCGGCTTTATTTCCCCGAAAGGCAAAGTCTATGAAAAGATCGGCGTGACGCCCGATAAGCTCGTCGAACTCAAGATCGAAGATTTGCAAAGCGGTTTTGACCGCGGAATTGATGAAGCCGAAAAAATGTTTGAAGATTTTAGCGTTAGTAACAATTAAAATCTTTATCAAAAAACAAAGAGCCGGCCGATCTTACTAAGGCTGGCTCTTGTTTTTTTTCTCCTAACTCCGATTTAATTACTTGCGGTTGTATCCGTTGCTCTCGGATCGTATGCCGTGCCGAGATATTTTTTGACGGCTTCCTGAGCATTGTCATAAGTGTCGCCGATCTGTTCGGCCCGTTTATAGGCCGCGACCGCCCGGTTTCTATCGCCTTTGGCGTCGTAAGCGTTGCCCATTTTTATTTCCGACCAGACATAGAGCCAGGTCGGTGTCGCCTGTCCGTTTTTACCGAGATTTCTCGACGCTTTGAAATTATCGATCGCCAGATCGTAATTTCTCTGTTCGAGGAAAAGCAAGCCCAGATGATAATAGATCCAGGCGTTCGAACGGTCTAACCGAAGAGCCGCTTCAAACTGCTGTTGGGCTTCGACGAAATTTCCCTCTTTGAACTGCTCGATGCCGCGGCGGGCGATCGAAGAAACCCGCAGATCGTCGGAAATCCGCAAAACTTTATATTTCGGATCAATGACGAGTTGAATCGGTTTGCCTTCGGATTCGATATTGAAATCCGCCGAAGCGTCTTCGATGAAAACTTCCTGTGTTCCGACCCGGCCCTGCCCTTCGGCACGAAGCTGTAATTCCAGAGGCAGACGCAAGTTATCGTAATTTTGCTTGACCGTTCCGCGGGTGATGAACTTTCCGTCCTGCGTTCTCAAGATCAAATAATCCGCCTGAAATTCAGGAACGCCCGTGCCTTCAACCCAACGGGCAAAGAAATAACGCAGATTGTTTCCGCTGACTTCATTCGCCAGGTTTTCAAAATCATAGATCGAGATGTTTTTTCCGCGATATTTTTGAAGCATCGTCCGGAGAAGCTGGTCGAATTTTTTCTCGCCCAATGTATCCCGCAGAAGTTTATAGACCATCGCCCCTTTGCCGTACATGATATATTGATACGCCACCGATTGATCGTCAAGAGCCGACGGCGTTCTCGCCAAGGATGCGGTTTGTTCAAAAGTCAGAGAACGTTCAAGAAGTTCGCGTCTTAAACTATCGAGTTTTGCCCCGTCGAGCTGACTTTCACGTAAGGAAAAAGCACTGTATTCCGCCAAACCCTGCGAGAGCCAGGCGTCGTCAAATGATTTCAAACCGACCGTCAAGCCCCACCACTGATAAGCCGCT
Organism: Pyrinomonadaceae bacterium; assembly: GCA_041940665.1. Taxonomy (GTDB): domain Bacteria; phylum Acidobacteriota; class Blastocatellia; order Pyrinomonadales; family Pyrinomonadaceae; genus Aridibacter. Next base: position 4,827 of record JBGTRS010000315.1, read on the forward strand.
TCGCGTTGCAGACGTTCTTTGGTCAGGTCGCGGGCTTCGTTAAACAGACGGTTGGCCAGAAAGAGCATTCCTTCCTGCGAATAGTATTCGAGAGATTCATCGTCAATTTGAGCAATGATGAGTTTATTGCCCATTTCGGGATTGCCGAAATTTTTCGTGTAGTATTCCAAAGCCTTTCCGAGCGTTTCGCCGTATTCGGCAACGATCTGTTCATTGCCGGCCTTGGTGTAAAAATCCAGTTCATAACCGGCATACCGCAGAGTTTTATTGGCATAGCGTCCGTAGGTGAAGTTTCCGACGAGTCCGGGTTTATTGCGGACGAATTTATATTTTCCGCCGGTTTTGGCAACCGGAATATCGCTGTGTCCGACGACTTGAAGTGTGCCCGGAAGCGTGATGGTTATATCGGAAGTCGCTTTGTCGGCCGCATAATCGTGAAACGGAAACCAGCGGGCGGCATACATCAGATAACCGTCGTTCGGTCCGATGAAAGCAAGCCGTTTCGTCAGAAGCGGGCCGCCTTCGGGCGTCACCATAATGCCGTTGTATTTGAATTGCAGAGTCAGTTTTGTCCCCGCCGGAACATTTTCGCCGAGATCGATCCGCACACTCGGTCCGAGATCGCTGACACCGACGCGGTCTTGGATAAACGTGATATTTGTCGCCGCCGAAGTTGCCGTGGCCGGTTTCCTGGCAGTCGCATTATCAACCGCAGTCGTTGCTTCCGTCGCCGGCAGAACTTTGCCGACCAGCGAAATGCTTTCGACCTTCAAAGAACCGTTAAGCTCGAACGTGATCGTCCGGGTTTCTTCCTTCGGCGTAAATTCCACATCAACGGTTGCATCCAGTTTATTTGAGGACGGATCGAGTTTGACGTCCATCCGGTAATGCGAAACATCAAACGGCGTGCGTTGAACCGTCTGAGCAAACGCGGCGGACGCAAATGCTAAACCTGCCAAACTCAAAAAAGAAAGTTTAAATATGCTCTGCTTGAATCTT
>JBGTRS010000316.1:0-2864 GCA_041940665.1 Pyrinomonadaceae bacterium
TGGCGGCGAAAACCATCTTGTCATCGGGTTGCAGTACGGCACGAGTTTTTTGTAGAAACGGCGAGAAATATGTCGAACAACTTGTTGTTTCGACAGTTGCCGGATTTAGTTCGCTGTTAAAGCGGTATAATTTATCGGGTGCGAAAGTAATTACCTTATCGTCTTGCTGTTGGGCGAGAATGCTTGGGCAATGCCCGCTGGCACTGGAAGGTGCGTATGTGACCACCGAGTTTTGGGTTCCGTCCGGGTTAAGTTTTAGAAGTTTATAGTCATATATCGGGTCAAAACCCTTAAAGACTGAAATTACGTAATTCCCGTTTGAAAGGCGTATAAATGGATCGGCGAAACCCGAATGTTGAAAGTTTGCAAAGTTGAATCCGCGGTCGCCTGCACCGTTGGGGTAAAACCTTTCTAATCCGGCAGGTGCAAAATACGGGGCTAAACTGCTTCCGACCGTGATTTTATTCGAATCGGTTTCGACGATCATTGAAAATAGATTTGAACCGACATTCGCCGGAACAAGCACGCCGGCATTGGCAAATGTCGTATCAAGCGTTCCGTTGTAATTGAGGCGAAGCACATAAACATATGAACCGGTTGTATAGTGTGAAGCCTTTAGGCCGATGACCAGCTTATCGTTTTGGACGGCCAGAGAACGCGGGTAAAAGTGTTCATAATTCGACAAAACAAGCATCCCGCCGTTTCCGATTGCCGTGTCGCTGTAACCGCTTGAGTGAAACTGCCAGATTACGGAACTTGGATCGTAGGAATTAGAAACTGTTCCGGCGACTGCTATTTTGCCGTCGGATTTAAGTGCAATGAAAATTCCCTCATAATCGAATGCGGCATTTATAAAAGCGGAACTAATGGCCGAACCGTTACTGCCGAACGAGATGTCTATCTGACCGTCTGACAAATACCGCCGCAGAAAAAATCTCTTTTTCCCGCCTGAAGTTCTGTAACCCGTTACCAGAATTTTTCCGTCCGGCTGGATCGCCACGCTTCTCGGATAATGATTTGTCAGATTATCTATACTGGCACCGAGAAAACCGAAACTCGGATCCAAATCTCCCCAGGCCGCACTTGCCTTTCCCGTCTGAAGGCTGATGACGACCGCCACCAGAACCAAGATTACGGCTTTATACTTTAATTTTCTTTTCATAATTTAATTTCTCCTTTTTCAACCGCTTGAAAACCTTTCGTTTCGCTCTTTTTAGTTTTGTCCCGTTTTCATTAAAAACGCTTCTTTCCGCAACCGGCTTGTGCTAAAATCCGCTTTAGTTCAAAATTCCGCCGACGTTCTTTATTCTTGTTGACAACTTTGCTAAAAGTCCCTAATTTTTTGCTAAATATTGCTAAATGAATAGAAATGGCAATAAATTCAACAATTAGCTTCGAAAATTTCACGGTTGACCCGTTCCGCCGCGTGCTTAAAAAGAATGGCGAAATGGTCTCGCTTAACTCGAAAACCTTCGATCTGCTTCTCGTTTTGATCGAAAATGCTGGCGAAGTCGTCGGGAAAAACGAACTACTCGACCGGGTTTGGGAAAATCAATTTGTCGAGGAAAACAACCTGACCGTTCACGTCGCCGCACTTCGCAAGGTATTCGGCGAAAAAAAAGGTGAGCATCGTTTTATCATCACCGTTCCGGGACGCGGCTACAGCTTTGTCGCGGCATCTGAAAGCCGCGAAATAATCAATACCGGTAAGGATCAACTTTCAGCCGCCAATGTTTCAACCGACCTTTCCGCGACCGGCTTTTCGGAAAATGAAACGATCATCGGACGCGAAAGAGAAATCGCCGAAATTAAGTATCAGCTGTTAAATAAAAATTCCCGGTTGCTGGTTTTGACAGGAGCGGGCGGGAGCGGCAAAACGACTCTGGCGAAATTTGCGGCAGATGAACTAACTTCAGATTTTGCCGGCGGTGTTTTTTTTATTGAACTCCACTCCATCCGCGATTCGAATCTGCTTATTTCTACTATTACAAAAAATCTCGGTGTTGAAGAACAGGGCGGAAAATCTCCGTTTGTATGCTTAAAGGATTTTCTGACGGAAAAACGAATCCTGCTTGTATTGGATAATTTCGAGCAATTGGCTTCCGCCGCTCCGTTGGTTGAAAAACTCCTTGATTCCCTGCCTCATTTAAAAATTTTAATCACCAGCCGAATTTCTTTGAAAATAAAAAACGAACTCGAAACGGTTGTTACGCCGCTCGCTGTTCCGGCGATGGATGCAGATTCTTCGATCGAAGGATTGTTCAGGTTTTCAGCGATCAGGCTTTTTATTCAACGGGCCAAAGCCGTCCGTCCGAATTTTGTTTTATCAGAAGAAAACGCCAAAATCGTTGCGGAAATCTGCCGAAAATTGGACGGCTTGCCGCTCGCTGTCGAACTTGCCGCCGCCCGCATCAAATTGCTTTCCCTGAAGGAAATTTCGGCACGTCTGGAAAATTCTTTGAAACTGCTCTCGGGCGGAGCAAAAAATTTGCCGGAACGCCAGCGAACGATGTACGGCACGATCGAATGGAGCTACGAACTGCTCGATGAGCAGGAAAAACTTCTGTTTCGCCGTCTGGCAATTTTCTCGGGCGGTTTTACGGTTGATGCGGCGGAAACGATTCTTGACGGGGAAAAAATTCAAACCTCCAATCCGAAAACCGAAACTCTCGACCTGCTGGCGTCTTTGGTTGATAACAATTTGCTTGAGACAAAGGAGCAAAAAGACGGCACAATGCGTTTGAGGATGCTGGAAGTTATTCGGGAATTTGCTTTTGAGCGTCTGCGGATAAGCGGCGAACTGGAAATGTTACGGAAAGATCACGCCCACTTTTTCCTGTCATTATCTAAAGAAGCCGAACCGC
>JBGTRS010000316.1:2874-5819 GCA_041940665.1 Pyrinomonadaceae bacterium
CGCATTTTCTTGGTGAACGGTCTATCGAATGGCTCGAAAAATTAGAGAGCGAAATTGATAATCTTCGCACCGCGATCGAATACTTTTTTCAAACCGATTCAAAAACCGCCGTTCAGATCGTCGCGGCTTCAAGAAATTTCTGGGTTTATCACAACCATTTTTCGGAAGGTCGAAAATTGTTGGAACGTGCCTTGGAACAAAGCTCTGGCGAAAGTACCGAACTGCGTTTCAAACTTCTGTATTCGCTGGCTGTAACCTGTCGGGCTCAGGGCGATTATCCGACCGCCCGCAAAATGTATCAACAAGCTTTGGACGAGGGACGAAAAGCGGGCGATCAAAAACAGGTCGCCCTTTCCAGCACAGGTGTCGGAACGATCTTGCAGTTGCAGGATAAACCCGCCGAGGCTTTGCAGTATTTTGAAGAAGGTTTGAAGGTCAGCCGCGAATTGCAGGATGAATATTCAACCGCTTATTCGCTTTTATGTTACGGAATTACTTTAGGATTGGACGGCAAACCGACGGAAGCGAGAAAGTATCTCGAAGAATCTTTAACTCTGGTCAGACGTTTCGGCGGAAAAGAAGCGATCAGCAACAATCTCAATAATCTGGCGGCGGTGGCTTTTGACGAGGGAGATTTTCCCGCCGCACTCGAGTATTTTACCGAAGGCTTGAATCTGTCGGTCGAGGTCGGAAATAAAGTCAACGTCATTGATGCAATTAACGGTTTTGCGGCGATTGCCGCCGAATACTCTGAATATGAATCGGCGGCAAAACTGGCAGGGGCGGCAAAAAATTTGAGCGAATCGGTTAATTACCGGCAAGAACCCGGCGAACGCCGATTTTGTGAAACATATATTGCCAAGATACGTGAGGCATTGGACGAAGAATCTTTTGATGATGCTTTCCGGCAAGGTCAGGCTCTCGGTTTTACAGAAACCATCAAACTTGCCAATGAGCACCTAGTTAAAATCAGCACTAATGGTCAAAGGGATGAACAAACTCTCGAAATCGTTTTTGAAAAACATAGATACGAACACATCGTCATTGAAGAAGAAATTCCCCCGATCAAATCAATCAACAAATAACTAAAGCCTGTGCTTAATTCAATTTATTCTTGATGAAACACAGGCTTCATATAACTCACAAATTCTTTCCACTTTATTTTTTTGTTTTGGCAAAATAGCCTTCGCGGTGCGTGAGTTTTACTTTGTCCTTGACCATCTGCTGATTGACAAGCTGAATCTCGATCTTGCGGTAAGTTCCGTCCTGGGCCTGATTGGTCGGCTCGTAGGCGAGCAGATATTGCGAACGCATCTCTTCTTCGATCTGTTTAAACGCCTCGCGAAGCTGCATTTCGTCACGCGGGAAAAAGGCTTTGCCGCCGGTTTGTTCGGAAACTTTGTTTAATGCTCCTTTATTGACGCCGTCATAATAATTATCGCCGATGCCGATCGAATAGATGACCGTTTCGGCCCGCAAAGCCGCTTCCACCGCATCCTTTAATTCTTTAACGCCGTAAGTATTGACGCCGTCGGTCAAAAGGATCATTGCCCGTCGTGTGCCTTCCGGTGCAGGTCCGAGAATTTCTTCGGATGTGATCCAGATCGCATCCCAGATCGCGGTCGAGGCAGTCGTCGCCTGATTGGTTCCCGAGATCGGCGGTGTTCCGGTTTGGACGACGCCGCCGCCGATATAGCCCGAAGGCGGAATGAATTGAACCCGATCAATCGCCCGCCGCAAGCGTGCCATATTGTTCGTCATTCCCTGTTCGAGCGTCGCTTCGCCAGTAAATGAGATGATCGCCACCTCGTCCTTTTTCGGGCGGACAAATGATTCGAGAAAAGATTTCGCCGCGTCCTTTTCTTCGGGCAGAGTTCGCTCCTGCGAAGCACTCGTATCAATTAAAATCGTCAGCGAAAGCGGCAGATCAACCTTGCGTGTAAAGGCGGTCAATTCCTGCGGCACGCCGTCTTCGATGAGCGTGATGTCGCCGGATTTGAGATCGGTCAAAAGCCGGCGGTTTCTGTCCTGAGCGGTAAACAGAACATTGACGACCTCGGAAGTGATTTCCAAAACCTCGTCATCTTCCGCCACAAACGGCGTCACCGTCGGACTCGGCGAAACGGACGAATCCGTTTTCGTCGTCTGAGCCTGCGAACCGCTCAACCCATACAGCGAAATGCCGACGAACAAAAGTCCGATCAAACCGGCTATCGCTTTTACACCGTAATTCTTCATTTTTAACATTCTCAACTTTTTACTCTTTACTTTTAAGTAATCGAACATCAATAGGTTAAATTATGACTAGATTCTAATTTATTAAATACAACAACTTTGTTCCGACTATTTACTACTTATAAGCTGTCTTTGATCGCCCGGTACTCTTTCTTCGTGCGGATCTCGTATTTTTTCTCGTGGTCACGGTTTTTGAACCTGACTTCGATCTCGCGTTTGCGTTCCCGGCCGTCATAATTCTGGTTTTTCGGCTGATAGGTAACGATATATTGCGAATGGATCTCCTTTGAAATTTCGGTGAAAGCTCTTTCAAGGGCGAGCATATCGCCGGTGAAAAACGCTTTTCCGCCGGTTTCATCGCAAAGTCTTTCGAGATATTTGTCGCCTTTATCCTTGATCGTTCCGGCTTCGACGCCCGGAACCGTTCCCAAAAAACCTTCCTTGGTTGAGATGGCAAAGACGGTCGTTTCAGTTCGCTGGGCAATATCAATGACGTCATCGAGTTCGGCCCGGCTGAACGTATCGTCGCCGTCGGTGATAACGACGATGACCCGCCGGCCCGGTGCGGTTCTCAATTTTTCATCGGCAAATTGCCAGACCGCATCGTAAAAAGCCGTCTGCGAACCGACATCTTTGACCTTTTCAACCGCATCGGTCAGGAGATCGAGTTTGTCGGTAAAATCCTGCCGCAACGTCACATTGTGATCAAA
>JBGTRS010000317.1:0-5802 GCA_041940665.1 Pyrinomonadaceae bacterium
TGGCATCGGAGGAGCGGTTCGATTCGAAACCAAAACGGCGGCGGATTTGCTCGAAACGACCGACCGAAACGTAGGCGCCCGGTTGATGGGTTCCTACAACAGCAATGCTCAGTACGCAGCATCGGGTACGGCCTATGGGCAGTTTTCCGACTATGTCGATGCACTCGTTTATTACTACTGGGTTGACCGGGATAATTTCGAAGACGGATCGGACCGCGAAACCATCGGGTCGGACGGAGAAACCGACAACCTATTGGCCAAGATCGGCCTAACGCCAACCGACAATCAGCGCCTGCAGATCAGCTACGACCGGTTAACGGACGAAGGCGACTATACCCAACGTCCCGATATGGGTGTCCTGACCAACCAGGCGATTACCGGCGACATTCTTCTGCCCACAGAATATAAAAGAGAGACGATCAATGCCTCATACTCGCTTGATCTGAATGAATTCTTTCAACTTGAAGCGACCTACTATCTCCACGACTTGAGTTTGGAACGGGACGAACGCAATCCGGGAATTCCGGGACCGCCCAGCGTATTGCGCACACTGAAAAGGGCCGAAGCAGACAACAGCGGTGCGAATGTACTTGCCATCTCCGAAGTGTCGACTGGACCGGTCGAACACCAGTTCAAGTACGGCGGCGAGTTTTTCGATCATTTCAAGGTTGTATTTCTGCGACACCTCCATATAGATCGGTTCCCATTTTTTGAAATGAAAGGATTTACCGAGCGATTTTATAAAAACCGTCTGTTCCTTGTGTGAGATCAGATATGAGCGGGCGGCACATTCGGTCGGATGATAACTGGCGTAATGGGAAAATTCTTCCGTATTGAAGTCCGCTCCGAGTTCGCGGTTGATGCGTTTTAAGAGATTGAGATTGAATCTTGAAGTTACGCCCTGCGAATCGTCGTAAGCGTTCAGGATAGTTTTAGGATTTTTATGCAAATCAAAGCCGATAAAGATCAGATCTTCCGCGTTCATAACTTCCCGCAGATGCTTAAAAAATTCCAACGCCTGTTCCTCGCGGAAATTGCCGATGTTCGAACCCAAAAACAGAATGATCTTCCGCCGTTCGCTTTTTTCCTTAAAGGTTTCGAGCGTCTTGAAATAATCGCCCTGCTCGGTTTGAATGTCGAGCGAGGGAAATTCCGCCGTAAATTTTTCGGTCAGGAAATTTAAGGCTTCCGATGAAATATCGATCGGTACGTAACTGAATTTAGTTTTCCGTTCAAGAAAATATTCAACCAGAAGGGAAGTCTTTGTGCCGTCGCCGGCACCGAGTTCAATGAGGTCGAATTCGCTGTTCTCGGCCCGAAATGCCTTATAAATATCCTCGGTCTGTTTGCGGAAGATCTCGCGTTCGCTCCGGGTCAGATAATATTCGGGCAATTTCATAATTTCCTGAAAAAGCCTCGAACCTTCGTCGTCGTAAAAATACTTCGATGATAAAAACTTCGGATCGCCGGAAAGTCCGAACTCGACGTCTTCGGCAAAGGAATTCTGTTTTTGTTTGGTTGAATTTTTCATTGATTTTCCCTTTGTTCGTTTTATTTCACCACAGAGGCACAGAGTTTAATATTTTAAATTTTCTGCAAAAAGAAAAAGTATTTTATATCTTTTGAAAACTTTTACTAAAAGTAATTAAAAAATTCCTCTGTGTCTCTGTGGTGAAAATCATTTTACCAATCTCAAGCACGTAAACTGCCAACGCAGGTGCGGATGAAAAAAGTTGCGGTATGTGTGGCGGCTGTGTCCCGCAGGAGTCGCGACGGAAGCACCACGCAGAACCTTCTGATTGACCATAAATTTTCCGTTGTATTCGCCGACGGCACCTCCGGCGATTTTAAAATTCGGATACGGAGCATAGTCGGAACTCGTCCATTCCCAACGCAACCCCCAATCGAATTCGCCGCTTGCCGTTTCCCATTCAAACTCGGTCGGAAGTTTTAAATTTTTCCATCCGGCAAATGCCGAAGCTTCGTAAAACGAGATATGACAGACCGGATTGTGCGGATTAATTTTCCGCAAACCGCTAAGCGTGAATTGATTCCAAACGCCGTCTTGTTTATTCCAGTAAAGCGGCGATTTGACGGCGTTTTGGTTGACCCAATCCCAGCCTTCCGAATGCCAGAGCCGGTGATCTTCATAACCGCCGTCTTCGATAAATTCGATAAATTCGGCATTTGTGATGAGATTTTTTTGGATTTCGAAATCTTCCAGATAAACTTTGTGCCGACCGAGTTCATTATCAAAATGAAAGCCTTCGCCTGTAAAACCGATCTCTTTTATTCCGCCTTCGATCCCGATAAAATCGTTCGATTCGATCTCTCCCTTTTCAACCAGTGCGAAATCATTTTTATAAACGGGAAAAAGCGGATTGACCGACAGGGTGTATTTCAGATCGGTTAAAAAAAGTTCCTGATGCTGTTGTTCGTGGTTTAATCCCAAGATTATCAAATTCTGAACTTCATCCGATAATTCCCGGTCAAAAAATGCGAGCATTTCCGCGTCAACAAACTTGCGGTATTCAAAAACTTCCTTAACGGTCGGACGCGAAAGGTCGCCGCGTTTATGTCTGAGAGTTCTTTCGCCGACGGTGTTGTAATAACTGTTGAATAAAAAGCCGTAATTCGGATCAAACTCCTGATAGTTTTTCTGAAATTTTTTGAGGATCATTTCTTCAAAAAACCAGGTCGTATGAGCGATATTCCACTTCGGCGGCGAAACATCTTCGACGGGCTGCGGAATATAATCTTCCGTTTCGAGCGGTTCACAAAGCTGTTCGGTATGTTGACGGACAGCCAGAAATTTCTGCCGTAAATCCTGCAAATCGGATTCTTTTTGATGAGTTGCTTGCATATATTTATTAAAACAAATTATGGCAAGCTGAACAAAGAGTTTTTAAAGAAAAATATCCTAAATTCTCTTTATATAACTATCTAAGTCGGCATAAAGGTATAGTTACAGAATTAAAAGAAAATAACTGACAGTATTGAGCCAAAATGTGTATAAATTTTACTTAGGTATTACAAATATGTTCTCACCTGGCACTTTTATGGTGGAATTCCAGCTTAGGTTTACAAAAAGAATCACCGTCTGGATTTTCTTATATATTAAATATTCCAAAATCCGGACGGTGATCTAAATGGTTTTTATTTGAAAAACTTTAACAAAAAAAAATAAATTCAGCTTTATAAAGTTTCTGTTAAAGTAATTCGAATCTTTGTGTAGTAAAAATTAATGATCTTTGTGATTTCCTTAAAAGATCAAAACGTCTTACTTTTTCTCTTTCAATTCCTCTTTTTCTTTTGATTCGTCCATCGGGGCATTTTCGATGACCTTGCCAGCTAAATACAGATTGCCGTCGCGTCCCAATCGCATTAATAGTTTTCCCGTCTGAAAATCTTCAAAATATATGAATTTTTCATCTTCGCGTATTTTGTAGAGTTGCTTTCCGGTCTCCCGGTCACTGAGAATCAAATCGCCGGAGATTATCTGAACCCCGCGAATGACCGACCATCTTTTGGCAGCACTTCCTAGCTCGAATTGATCATCATCGGTCGGGAAGAGCCCGCCATTAAATCTGAAAAAGCTGTATCTGGTTTCAAAATGGGGGGGAACCTGGTTACCGATAAAATCCAATGCTCCTGGAGCATCAGTATTGTTTCGCTCGATCCGGTAACCCCACGCCTTAAAGCGGTCAATGCCTTGTCTCAAATTGACATACTCATCAAATATCGGAGGCTGCGAAATTTCCAGCGTTCCCTGAATTTGGGTTGAATTCAGACTGGCACTATCGCCGACCGAATACTTACGTTGAGCCGTTCTGACAACCACCCGGTTGTTTTCACTCGGTGTGTTATATATGTAAAAATCTCTCCGGCAGACATTGACATCCGCTGTACTCATATTGCCTTGAACAGGGGTAATATCATTAACCGTGAGACGATGAAAATCCCCGTTCGGTCGTTCCTCCGGATAAGAGAGCGGAGTTACCCCCGAAGCCGCCGGACAAACCTGAAGGTTGGTGGTTACAGCGGCGAATTGATCGCCGTAAGAATATATTTCAGAAGCTGTCGAACTTCCTCCTTTTGAACTTCCCCAAACCTGTACGGAGTTTGAACCGTAGCTGCTGCCGACGGATGTCAGAACAATATTCCCTTTAAATACGACCAGATCGCCGAACCCGACACCCTCAAAAGTTATCGGTGGTTTTATATCATCCGCCGGCGGAACAAAATCATATAGGAAATTATAAAGCGTGTTCTCCGATTGACAATTAACCAGGTTGATTGAACTATGCCTGCCGTTAACCCAGATAAATGCCAACGGTCTGTTATTGACGTCACGGTTGGCGACACCGCCATAAACATTTTTCATCGAGAGAGGACCGGCCCGGTCTATCCGCAGAGACGCTTCCTGATTGGCATACTGACCGGAGGATTTTTTTATCGTCAGCAGAATTGAATTGTTGATTTGGAATTCTGCATTCTGAGCGGCCAGTCTGACCGGATAGAGAGTATCTGCAATGACGCTGTTGTTGATCTGTGATGAAGCAAATTGCCAGTCCTTTGTGCCGGAAGTCAGTCCCTCGACACTAATACCTTCTTCAAACCCCTGGATGTTGAGATTATCGGCAACGAAGTGACCGCTTGGTTGTCCGTCATCACCGGCGGCATATATTGCTTTGGTTCCGGGACGGATCGTGCAGTTTGGTTGACAATTAACCAGCGGAACAACCAAAGACAGATCACGAACTGTGACCTTGTAAGTATTATTTCCTATCCGAAAGAGTGTTTTGTCATCAACCTCCATTTGAATTCGACTGCTTCCAAAATTTCCCTTACCGTTCAGTCCTTCTAAGTTTAGTCCGGGCGGAAGAACCGCCGGTAAAGCCGCATTTCCGCCAAAGACTTTAAATATACCGTTCGGAACAATTAACTTTCCGCCGATCTCGGGTCTTGTACCGATATAGGCTACCGCACTTGTCAGGATATATGTATTGTCGGAGGAGGCGTCACCCAAAGCCCCGAAGTCGGTCAGTTTGTAAACGCCCGGAGTTTCGATACTCTGTTCGCTGATGATCCGCCGTTTCTTGCCAAATTCGGAAACCGAAATGTCATAGGTTGCGGCCGTTCCTCTAAAACAAAAACTTCCGCCATTTGCCGTAAATGGATTTGTGATCTGATTTCCCGAACAATCGGTGAGATCTTTTTCATCGGTTAAAGTTGTCCCGGGCGAAACTCCGTTTTGATCATAGACAGTAATTTCAGCCGAAGTTACCGGGGTTTGGCTCGTGTAATCATCAGTGTTTCGCATGACACCGGTAAACTCATACATCTGTCCGAAAGCCGACAGGTTCAAAAACATTAAGATCGTGAAACCTAAGAGTAAATTTCTTTTATTATTTAACATTTTATCCTCCTCAAATTTAGCCGGATTCTGTTGACATTGATAATGACTTGCCACAGGTTCAAACCAAGCTGAAATTAAGGAGATAAAAGACTTAGGCATCGTTTTTATCTGAATATATTCAGACCAATGGGAAAGTCTATTTTTTCACATTAACCACAAGTTGGAGTTAGTGGTAAATCAAAAAAGCCAAATAGAATCAGGATGCCTGGACGAGTTTAATCGCCGATTTACCCGAACTAATACATGATGTTCAGATACTTACCGAAACGAAATGTTAGTCGTTTTGGGGAATTAAGAATGACAAAAGAATAAACAAAATATGAGAATTTGTCTAGAAAAATCTTTATAAATATTTTGTTAAATTTATCTGAATTATTTTATAT
>JBGTRS010000318.1:0-2319 GCA_041940665.1 Pyrinomonadaceae bacterium
TTCGCGGGCGGCAACGGAAGTTCCGAACCAGATCGCACAGAGCGAGAGAGCAAAATAGGCAAAATCACGCGGCTGATTGGCTCCCATTACGAAATAAACCAGAACGGCGATGATCGGTGCCTGAGCAAACAGTATGAAGAGATTGAATTTATCTTTGGACAGAACTCTCGCATAGCGTCTGGTCAAGGTGATCCATTGGCGGATCGAGCCGAAAATTCCCAGGCGGTGCGATTTTTTGACCCGGCCCGAGTCGGCTTTTTTTATTTCCTTGAGCGGTTCATAGACGTTTTTCTGATAATGCGGTGTTTGTTTGAATTTTTGTTTCCAGTTTTCCGCGACCTTTTCGGTAATCTGAAAACGGTTCGCTTCCGTTTGGGTTTGAATCTGCTGTTTAACCGGTTCTTCGAGTTTATCGTAAAGTTCCTTAAAACTTTTGGCATTGAATTGTTGTAAGGCTTCTTCGGGCTTGCCGTAAAAGACCAACTTGCCCCGCATCAAGACGACGATCTTGTCAAAAAGTTTGACGTTTTCCATCGCGTGTGTCGTTAGGATGACGGTTCTGCCGGATTCGGCGATCTGCCGGAAGAGTTTCATAATCTTTTCTTCCGTCGCCGGATCGAGCCCCGAAGTCGGTTCGTCCAGGAAAATAACCGAAGGCTTGGTAATCAGTTCGACGGCGATCGAAACTCTTTTTCGTTGGCCGCCGGAAAGCTGATGAATCGGCACATCGCGTCGTTCGGCAAGTCCCGTCACATCCAGAACTTCCTCGATGATCTGGTTTAATTCGGCTTTCGAAACATCACGCGAAAGCCTGAGTTTTCCGACGTAAAAGAGCGTTTTATAGACGGTCAGTTCGCGGTGGATGATGTCATCCTGCGGCACGTAGCCGATGGATTGTTTTAATGAATCAATATATTGATAAAGGTCTAAATTGTTTATCAAAACCGTGCCGGATGTGGCCGGACGCATTCCGTTTAGAGCGTCCATATAAGTTGATTTTCCCGCTCCGGAAGGACCGAGCAGACCGACGAATTCATTCGGTTGGATCGAAAGCGAAACATCATCGAGCAGGCGGATCATCCCTCTGCCCGCCCGGTTTTTGACGTCCTTTGTAATTCCGACGGAATCAATCCGGGTTTTTGAACGTGTATCAAAAACGAGTATATTTTCGTTCTGATCAATCTGGATGACGAATGATCCGATCTGAACGGCATCCTCGGGCGTTATAACCTGACGTGAGATTCTGTTTCCGTTGATATACGTGCCGTTGGTCGAATTCAGGTCTTCAACGGAAATTCCCTTGTTGGATTTTTTTAATTTGGCGTGTTGATTGGAAATCTGCAGACCGTCGAGGCTTATGTCGTTGGAATCATTACGGCCGATGATAATTTCGTTTTTGTTGCCGAAACCGATCTGCATCAGCAGCTGTTTTTGTTCTTCCCGGGCTTTTTTGACGTTTTGGGAAACTTCGCCCATATTGAAAACCATCGTTCCCGAACCGACTTTACCAGAACCGGAATAATCATCCAGCTGGTTGATGACCATCGAACGCTGGCCGGCGAGATCGAACCCGAGCGGGGCTTGTTTTTCGGGCAGATGAAATCTGAGAATCGGTCCGCCGTGGCCGAGCTGTATCTCGTCATTATGATAGAGCGGAGTCGGTGCGGAAATTCTCTGGTCATTGACAAGTGTGCCGTTAAAGCTCTTGTTATCATTTAAGATAAACTCTCCGTTTTGCCGGCGGATTTCCGCGTGTCGGCGGGAAACCATGACGGCCGAGGCTTCAATAACGACATCGCCTTTCGGGTCACGGCCGAGCCAGAAACTGTCTTTATTGATCGGAAACGGCGAAATTCCCTGCCGGTTGACGAAAACGAGTTGCGGTACCGCAGGTTTCGAAGGAGTTTTCGGTGCCGGCGGCGTTTGAACCGGAGTTTGATTCGGAATATTCGGCGGTATGGGTTGTTTCGGCGATGCGGCTTTTGGTGTTTTTTGAAATTGGGAAATTATTTCCGAAATCTCTTCCTTTTCGTCCTCATCAAACGCGGAAAAACTCGGCAAGCTGTGTTTTGGCGGAGATTTGGGCGAAATTGGCGGCGAAGGTGCCGGCGATGGCGGAGTTTGATTTTGATCGACCGGTTTCGGCGGATCCTGCCGTACTGCTTGAGAAATGTCTCCACCGTTTGCTTCCAGCCAGATGACGTGAGCTTTCGGACCATCCTGCCCGAACTGGATTGAATTTCCGACAGCAATTTCCTGCGGCTGTTTGACCCGGTTTCCATTGATGAAGGTGCCGTATGATGAACCGAGATCGTTCAC
>JBGTRS010000318.1:2329-5798 GCA_041940665.1 Pyrinomonadaceae bacterium
TACATTAGTAGTGTATTGTTCAGATTTTGAACCGTTGATTTCTACATATTGTTTCCTGTTTTTAAGATATGATTCCATCCACATTAAAGCAGTATCCCTAATACCGTGGAATTCGAGCTTTTTTAATAATATATTATGATCTACACAATCAAAGGCTTTTGAAAAGTCTTTTCAACGGCGGATTCGGATTTACTTTTTTCGACAACTAGAACGATCTTCATAATTGTTTTGTGAATTGAGTATTTTTCACACAAGATTTTTTATTCTAGTCTAACAAATAAAAAATAAAAAGCGTAAGCAAAGATTTTGCCCACGCCTTTTTTTAGTCAAATAAATGGATTTCTAGTTTTAATTTTGTGCTGGTTCGAATGTATAAAGAATATCGCCGAGTTCGCCGGCTTTGCCGATGTCGTCCAATCCCTTGATCTTATCGGAAAGCGAAGTTGCCAGCAATGTGATGACAAATCCGTTATTTTCAAAAGGTCGGGCCGGAGGCATCCAGATTCTTCTGCCCCAAATCTCGAAATTATCGCTTGCTTTATCAAAATCGGTTCGGCCTTTGAATTTTACTTCATACGCTTTCCACCCGTTGTTTATGGTTATTCCGCCCTCCGAGACAACTTCGTAATTGGGCAGGGCTTTTATCAGATCCTTATTTGATTTTTCCACCAGGGCGGGAAAATTCTTTTTATCCATTTCGTAAGTTCCGCGGCTTTCATATCTGGTGACGATAAATTGCTGTTTCGGAAATCCTTTATTTGCTTCAAGTTTGACGTCCAGATAATTTGTTTCCGTGTCGAATTTTTCCCAGGTTTTCGGATAATACAGCGAAAATCCCCTGAAGTTTTTGGCGAGCTCATCGCTCAAATTTTGTTTTGAATTTTCAAAAAACTGAAAATCTTTCGGCGGAATGATCTCTCTTTGAGGCGGCGGCGGTTCCGGATTTTCGATGGAATTTGTGTTTGCATTTGTATTTTTAGCATCCGAAATAGTCGGGTCTTTTTTATTCGGCAGTTGATTCTGGGCGACATTTTCGACCGGTGATTCGCTGATCGAACTGAAATATCTCCAAACGCCGATCGCCCCGAAAACCAGAATCAGCAGACCCAAAATGGAAAAAATCGTCATATACATACCGCCTTCTTTGGTCGGTTCGGGCGAGCGTTTTTCCCAAAGCGTATCTTTGACCGGCGAGATATCTTTTTCACCAACAGCTTCTGATTCAATATCCGCTTCCAGTTTTTCGTATTCCTCAAACTCTAATTCGGATTCACCCGAATCAGTGTTGATGTCCGTCGTTATAAATTTTTCTTGACTGGAAATTTTAAAATCTTCCAGCTTCTCCAAATCCGCGATTTCTGAAACCGGAACCGATGTGGGTTTTGCGGACTCCTCCTCATTTTTTGAAGCCGAAATTTCAACATCCTTCTTATCGGTTTCCTTGTCCGTTTCAGCCCAAGCCGTCGAGGTCGTCAAAGCATTGAAGAACGCTTCACCGAAATCTCTTGCTTTCTCATATCTTTTTGACGGATCGAACGATAATGATTTTTCTAAAATATCGTCAATCAGTGGATTTAATTCGGGATTTACATCGCTGGCTTTGACCGTTAACCCCTTTTTCTGCGATTTGAGCAGTTCCTTTTCACTGGCCGGATTAAACGGAAGCCGGTTTGTCAGCATTTGATAAGCGATGATCGCTAATGAATAACTGTCGCTGGCGAATGTCGGCAATTGACCGTTGATCTGTTCGGGTGCTTTATATATGAAGTTTTCATTCGTGATTCCGCCGTCCGAAATGCAGAAATCCGAAACTTTGACGACTTCATCGCCGGTTTCCGAAACCGTCAAAAGAATATGTTGCGGTTGCAGGTTTCGGTGTAAAATTCCGTTTTGATGTGCTTCGCTCAAGGCCAGCGAAGCCTGTTTAATGATCCTCGCGGCACGCTTCGGGTTAAACGCTCCGTTCATTTTCAAAAAGGCCTTGACCGATTCGTTTTCAAAATATTCGGAAACTACAAAAGGCTTACCTTCGGGAAGTTCACCCAAATTAATAATACTGACGACATTCGGATGATTTGTCCGCGAAAGTGAAATTCTCTCTTCTTTGAGAAGTTTATTCCGAAAATCACTCTGATCTTCCTGATCCATCAAAACCCGGATTACGACATCTTTATTTCCGCGGATTTTATCTCTGGCAATATAAACGATACCGGATTTGTCCTGATCAATTTTTTGAGTAATAAAATATCTGCCTTTAATAACCTGCCCGAGCAGAATTCTCGGATTTTGCCAGGTCAAATTCAAACTTCCGGTCGGAACAGGTTTTCGCCCGCCGGGTTTGACCGTTTCCTTTTTAATTTCTTTCGGATTTTCAGGACGCGTATCGGGCCGGCTCGATTTTACCGGCTCTTTTTTAACAGTCGGTGCTGATTTTGATTGTTCTTTTTTAGCTGTTTTTTCGGCAGGTTTGGATTTTCCCGCTTTAAGATTTTGGTCGGTTTTTGAAGACTCCCTTTCTATCAAGGGAATATAGTGCGAATCTTTGTTCGGGGCTTTGACAAATTTCGGAGTTTCGGAGATCCGTTCATCGTCATCAAAACGCGATGACGGTTCGATTCCCAGAAGATTTGTAAATACTTCCTTTTTTTGATTTCTTCCCCGAAGATCGGAATTGACGACAGGCAAAAGTCTTCCGCCGTCGTTGTTGCAAAAACGCTGGCTTCCGGTCTCATATTTTCTCTGACACTTAGGACAATAAAGCATCGTTGTTTCGGCTGTCATAGTTGCCATCTTTTTTTAAAACCTCTTGTATTTTTTTGATTAAGTATTAAACCCAATCGGTTAGACACTCTACTTTCTAAAAGGTTTAATTAAACGAATAATTCAAAAAAATCAGGTTTTAAATAGAAATTTTAATTATTTCGAACCTGAGCTAATTTGAGGTTCAGAGACTCTTTTGTCCCGTCAAGTTCTTTAGCACGGCGATAGACGCGGGCGGCGGCTTCCGATTGATTGGCTTTCAAATACCTGTCGCCGACCTCTTCAAATTCCTGTGCCAGCCGCTTTTTCTCGTTTTCCGAAATAACCTTTAACGCCTGATTCAAGGTATTTTCGGCTTGTTCCAATTTGCCGCTGATATAATAGACAGCTCCCAAAGACGTATATGAAACAAAACTGTTCGGACTGACCTCAACGCTTTTTTTCAAAACAGATTCGGCTTCAATAAAACTTTTCCGAACGATCAAAGCCCGACCAAGGAGATAAAGTGCCGTCGGATTTTTGGGATCCTGCCGCAGCGACGATCTTAAAAGCTGTTCGGATTCGGTGTATCTTTGCTGTGATTGCAGAACATTGGCGACCAGAATCATCGTCGGCACGTCGGTCGCCAGCTGAATCGCCTGGCGGTAGGAAGCTGACGATTCTTTGGTCAAACCGTTTCTTCTCTGCAATCTGCCGAGATGGGCGTAAG
>JBGTRS010000319.1:0-5792 GCA_041940665.1 Pyrinomonadaceae bacterium
ACCGTTTGTTTTCTGGGCGGGGATTGCCGCCATGGCAAAATACGTGTCGCCGATTCCGGCCCAATCAACCGCACCTTCGACCAATACTTCACCTTTGCCGCTGTTTTCATCGGTAATTGAAACAGCGTATTGACGATTCGCCGCATCATTTACGTTGTAAACGCCTTCAGGTTCGACAGTGTAGAATGTGTAATGATTGACGCCTTGATCGCCGATGCTCGGACCGATGAGAAGTTTTGTATTCGGAACCGTTTGTTCGTCTTTTGTGACCTTGACGGAAAGATCGGTGATGTATGAACCGGCACGAAAAACAAATGACTTTGTAACTTTTACGCCTTTTTCGTTTTCAAAAGTAAAATCAATCTGCTTTGTTTCTTCACCTTTTAGTTCAACATTTTCATCTTCAACCGAAATTTTATAGTTCTTTTGATTGACCGTTTTGTCTAGATTTTCATCACCGGTGGAAAGCTGAAAAGGAAATAAATTACGCTTTTTACCCTCCGGCGAAACAAGTTCGAGCGGTTTTTTGTTTTCTTTGGTCGAACCGTCAGCAAAAAGAGGTTTTTGGGTGTCTTCATCAGTCGTATCATTCACAAGCAAAATCCAACTTGTTGCAACGGCACCTTTTGAATCGAGTTTTACCTGATAAAGCGGTGTTTTGATCGTTACGGTTTTATTCGGATTTTCATCAACTTCCGGTTCGGCTTTATTTTCAGCCGTTTCGCTTTCTTCTTTTTTTACTTCAGGCGTGGTATTTTGTTGGGAATTTGCATTATTTTGAGCAACATTTGCATTCGTATTCGCATTTGCTACCTCATCGGGCTTTGGTTCGGGAGCAAAAAAATACATCCAGCCTGTTAAAACAAGCATTGACAGGACTGCGGCCATTAAAAATCTTGATTGTGATTGCTGTTTGTTTTGGTCTTGCATTTTTGGTCAGTGGTCAGTGGTCAGTGGTCAGTGGTCAGCATTTATTTATCTGCCAATCGCAACCACTGCCTTCTGCCTTCCTTATTTCACCGGATCATCTCCGCCCTTGCTAAATGGCTGACAACGCAGGATTCGCTTAAAGCCCATCCAACTGCCGCGGATTGCACCGTATTTTTCGACCGCCTGCATTGCATATTCCGAACATGTCGGCGTAAAACGGCAGGAAGGCGGTAAAAAAGGCGAGATAAACGTCCTGTAAAGTTTTATCACATCTAAAACTAAAAACTTCATTATACTTTACCTTTACGACGCTCTATTCGCCTTTGTTTGTTTTCTCTTCTTCGAATTTAACTTTCGCAATGATTCGCCGGAAATCGTCTTTCGCCTCCGGCATTTTTACTTCAAGCAGATCCCTTCTGGCGTTCAAAACCCAATCATAACTGTTGTTCAATTCGTTGAGTTCAGGTTTGCTTAGACGAAAAGCCTCCCGCAAAAGCCGTTTCGCTCTGTTTCTCTGCACTGCTTTGCCGATCGCTTTTTTCGAAGCCGTAATGCCTATACGCTGAAAAGACGTTTCTGACGGCATCACGAATGCTGTCATAAAACGCCCTTTGATCCTCACGCCTTCCGCATAAACGCGGCGAAATTCTTTCGGCTTACGAAGGCGATTTTCCTTCGGCAAGCGAAAGTTTAATAGTGAAACGGCGTTAATCTTTTGCGTCCTTTCTTGCGGCGACGGGCTAAAATGTTGCGTCCCGCTTTCGTTGACATTCTCTTGCGAAATCCGTGTTTCTTCGCTCTCTTGCGATTGTTCGGTTGATATGTTCTCTTTGGCATAATTACTCATCACCTCACTAAAAAGTGAAACTTTAGATTTTAGGGGCAATGAGCCTAAATGTCAAAGACTGGCGGCTATGTATGTGGCAAAATTTTGGTGAGGATTATTGGTCGGAAATTTTAATGCCTGACTTCGATCCTTAAAAAAGGGGTCGCACTACTTTTAATTTTAGTAAGATATTCGCTGATACACATGGCGATTTGAGCTAAAACGCCAAAATCGTTGAGATCGGTTTTTTCCAAA
The DNA here is from genome assembly GCA_041940665.1 of Pyrinomonadaceae bacterium. Lineage (GTDB taxonomy): Bacteria > Acidobacteriota > Blastocatellia > Pyrinomonadales > Pyrinomonadaceae > Aridibacter. Next base: position 2,012 of record JBGTRS010000319.1, read on the forward strand.
ACCGAGTGTAATACCTGTGGTACCCAGGACACTTTTTTTAAGAAAATCTCTTCCCGGATTACTGCTGTTTAAATAAAACTCGACGAAACTGTTGGAATCAGCCCAATACCATTTTTCTTCTTCCGCATAAAGCGATATTTTTCCGCTTCTGCCTTCGATTGCCAATAAATTGACGCCTGTAGCAACCATATGAGCCATTTCCATGTGAGCAATTTTGAACATTCCTTTTGCCGACCATCCGCTGACGCCGGCAGTAAAAACTTTTTTGGCAACTCCCATTTTTGTAGGTGCCGGTATCAGTGCTAAAACTTTCGGCGTAGTAAAATCACCTTGATATAAGCAATTTTTCTTTTCATAGTTAAATATTTTACTTTTTGATCCCGTAATACCAGATGCAAAAATTTTGAATCCCATAAATCCTCCTGTTAAATTCATTTTCTAGACACAAAGACGCAAGGATATATAAATTTTGCTTTTGGAGATTTATGAGGAGGTCTGATGGAGGAGCATCGAAGTCTAAATTTATCGTTTTCTTATAACTTTTCTACCAACTATCTCAATCTCGGAATTTGCAACCAACCGAACCGCTTCGATATATGCTTCGTGTTCGTGTTCGATAATTCTTTTCGAGAGCGTTTCCGCTGTGTCTTCGTCTTTTACGTCAACCGCTTTCTGCAAAATGATCGCTCCGTGATCGAGATGTTCGTCAACAAAATGAACCGTACAGCCGGAAATTTTTACGCCGTATTCGATCGCCTGTTCATGTGCCTGCAAGCCTTTGAAAGAGGGAAGTAAACTCGGATGAATATTCAAAATCCGATTTGGAAAAGCCTTAACAAAATCGCTCGAAAGCAGCCGCATATAACCCGCCAGACAAACCAATTCGACACCGCGTTTTTTTAGTTCTTGAACGATCTCCGCATCGTGATCTTCACGTGAACGCCCTTTTTTGGGAATGACGACCGTTTCCACGCCAAGCGTCTTTGCCTTTTCCAAACCTTCTGCCTTCGTTTTATCGCTGATCACGACCGCAACCTCGGAGCCGGGAATTCCGTCCGCCTGAACCGCTTCGGTGATCGCCATCATATTCGAACCGCGACCTGAAATTAAAATTCCGATTTTCATAAAATTACTTTGTCCGGCAAGCTTTTAGTAGATCTTTTTCTTTCGAAGAACCGTTTCTAACGGGTTCAAATTCCCGTTCAACCGTAAATGTGATGATCGGTTCTGCTTCGTTTTTCGTTCCCCAAACTTCCTGATGCGTAACACGCAGAGTCTTTTCCCGGCAATTACCTTCAAAATGAGTTATCAAATGCGTAAAATCAGCGTATTTATCGGGATTAAATTCATAAAGTTTGGCAAAAACGGATTTAAAGAAAGGAATAGGTTTATCGGGTTGTTCTTTGATTTGAAACTTGACCGTTTGATCGGTTCTCTCAACCTTGTTTTCGTTAAAATAACTATCTACATTGATGCTTTGCCGGGCGTCATAAACAGTTGAACCGACATATTTCCATTTATCTTTCTTCTGATCTTTTTTGCTTTCAGCCTCGTCTTGGGCGGAAACTGACAGTCCCAAAAATAAACTGAGCAATAAAACCGTTAAAGTTTTGAATTTCATTATATACTTCCTTAAAGACTAAATTCCGTTATCTCCAAATTTTTCGGCAAATGTATAAGCCCATTCGATCTGCTGTTGCGTATCGGGAACAGGAAAACCCCTCGCCTCCGATATTTTCGTAAAAGCATCGTCCACGTCCATTCCGTCTAAAACAAGCAGACAGCAAGCGATCAAAGAAGAACGTCCGATGCCGGCAAAACAATGACAGGCGATTCTTTTATTTACCTCGTAGTACTTTGAAAGTTTCTGAACAAATTTGTGAACGTCTTCAAATGATTCGGGAATGTTGCGGTCAAGAATCGGAAAATTCAGATAAGTTATCGCATTTTGCTTGCAGTATAATTCTTCCTTTTCAAGTTCAAACCTCGTAATTTCATGATCTTCAAGCATTGAAACCAAGACATCTACGCCTTCATCTTTCAAGGAAATAATCTGATTTTCCAGAAAAATCCCGCCGTCAGGTTTCGGCATCGTCGCCAGTTTTTTATTTGTCCAATAAATTTCCGCTTGCATTTAAAGTTTTCAGTTTTTACTTTTCAAATGTTCTTTGAAATATCTTTTCTTTAATCTTTTACCGTTTTCTTCTAAAAAGTACATAAAGCGATTTTGCTTTGAATGTTTTTCGATTTTATATATTTTTCCTGTTCTACAAGTCTGATTGTAGCTATGAGTAGTGGTTGTAACTTCCTCACCGATCTCAAATGAAGGATTTTTTTCTTTGTCATATCGGATGGGCTTATTTTCCCGTGTTAAAAATAACCTTAAAACAAAAGCATCTAAAAGATTAAAAATATCTTTTCTTTTACAAAAATATGAATTACGCTCACCGAAATTAATATCATTATAAGCAACAGAAAAACCTTTAAGATCAGGGGAATACCTAATATCAATCGAATCTGTAATTTTCTCGTATGTATATTCCGACTGCAAAGTCATACAAAAAGTATATAAAGACGTGTAAGCAAATATTTCATTAGCATATTCTCTTTTCCGCAATTTGAAAATAAGCCGTTTCATTGGCTCAAAATCTTTGTCTGAATAAAGATTTTCTATCCTTTCATCAGAAAACTCTGCGAGAGTTTGCCACATAGCTAAATTATTTTGACCTTTTGATCTCCTTCAAAAACTTTTCCGATCTCAAAACATTCTTCGCCCAAGTTTTTAATATGAGCAATAATTTGCTCTTTATCATTTTCCGCACAGATTATCGTCATTCCAATTCCCATATTGAATGTGCGGTACATTTCTTTATCTTCGACGTTTCCTAATTTTTGCATCAATCCAAAAACAGGAAGTTCCTCCCAGGTTCCGCGTTTGATCTCAACCGAAACATTTTCGGGCAGAATTCGCGGAATGTTTTCGAGCAGACCGCCGCCGGTGATGTGGGCGAGTCCTTTGATGATTTGTTTATCGAGCAAACCTTCCAAAACGGGAAGATAACTTTTGTGCGGTGCGAGCAGGGCGGTTCCGACCGTTTCGCCTAATAATTCTTCGGGCGTATCTTCGACCGAAAACCTGCCGATCTCGAAAAATAATTTGCGGGCGAGCGAATAGCCGTTCGTGTGCAGACCGACCGAAGGCAAACCCAGAACGGCATCGCCGCTTTCGATATTTTCGCCCGTGATGACGTTTGATCTGTCAACGACACCGACGATGAATCCCGCCAAATCATATTCGCCGTCCGCATAAAAACCAGGCATTTCCGCCGTTTCGCCGCCGAGCAAGACACAGCCGTTTTCCCGGCAGGCGATGGATAAACCTTCGACGACCGAAGCCGTAATGTCAGCAGAAAGTTTTCCCGTCGCAAAATAATCGAGAAAGAAAAGCGGTTTTGCACCCTGCACTAAAATATCGCCGACGCAGTGATTGACGAGGTCTTGACCGATCGTGCGGTGAATGCCTGTTTCAAAAGCGAGCTTTGATTTTGTCCCGACTCCGTCGGCGGAAGAAACGAGGATCGGTTCGGACATTTCGGGAAATTTCGCGTCGAACATTCCGCCGAAACTCCCGATATTGGTCAAAGTCCTTTCGTTAAACGTAGCTTTGGCGTATTGGCTGATCTTTTTGACGGCTTCGTTGGCGGTATCAATCGAAACGCCCGCGTCCGAATATGAAACTGGTTTTGTCATAGATTTGTGATTATAAACTGCCTAAAAAAAT
>JBGTRS010000320.1:0-5784 GCA_041940665.1 Pyrinomonadaceae bacterium
GATTTACTTTCATCGCAAATCTCATTTAAAGCGGAAATCGTTATGCAGGATGAACAGGAAGACACAGAAAGAAGCGACTCTAAATCCCGTAAAATCTTAAACTTCGGACATACGACCGCTCATGCCTTGGAAAAAATCACCGATTATAAGTATTTCAAACACGGCGAAGCCGTCGGATACGGCATTCTGGTTGCCGCGGAAATCTCAAAAAGACTTGATATTCTGAGCCAAGATAATATAAACTTGTTAAACGATGTTGTTTATCGTGTCGGAGATTTACCCGACACGAGCAATATCAGTATTGACGATGTTTTGGAGTTATTTGTTTTTGATAAAAAATCGATCGGCACATCGCTTCAATGGATACTTTTAGAAGACATTGGCCGTCCCAAAATTTTTTTAAGCCAGGAAATTCCTCAAACACTGATAAAAGAATCACTTCTAAAAATTCTGCACAAATAGAAAAACTCCGGCATTGTTACATAAGAAAAGGAGTCGCACGAAAATGAAACGAGTTTATGAGCTAAAAGACCGGCGATCCGAGCACGGCGGAGCCGGTGTGAAATTATTGATTTTTGCAATCGCTCTGTTTTTAATTGTCCACGGACTCTATAACTACGGAATGACGGCGTATCAGGCGGCCAACATCCAGCAGGATATGCATACAGCCATTGTTCAGGGGGTTACATTACCAAAGAGTTTTGGCAAACCAAAAGATATAACTCTGGGAAAACTTAAGCGTGTAATACAGATCAACGAGCTTCCGCCCGACACCTTTGTCGAAGTCAAAGAGGAATCAAATATTATCAAGGGACGGATTTATTATGAAAAAACAGTAGCAATTCTACCTTTCGGAATATATGACTACAATTACGTTTTTGACCATACGGCAACCCCCGGAGACTTTATCAATCAATAAAAAGAGAGTATGAGAGTTGCATTTCATTCAATAATTTTTATGTCGTAATAAATTGGAGTGAAAATTTTGCTGATGAGGATTACGGCTTAACCTTTCACGACAAGGAATGGATAGATAAAGATTTTTTGATTTTGGATTAAACTCCGCCGGCAATTAAATTTTCTCTGACCCGGACGGGTTGAATCTGGATCAAACCTTCGGGAGCATCCGCCAGCCAGGTTGAAGGGCAGACTCCGCAAGTCGTGCATTTTTCAACGGCCGGACAGGGTTTTGAAGAAAGCGATTGCTGGGCTTTTTCGTGTTCGGTCTTCAGGAATTCAAAAGAAAGTCCCGAATCAACGATTGACCAGGGCAGAAATTCATCGTAAGAGCGATCACGGCTGATGTGAAACGCGGAATCAATTCCCGTTTCCCTGAGAGCCGTTTTTATATTGCCTTTATTCCGGGCGGCGGATTCGATGACTTTGCCAACGGTTCGATCGCCGGATGAAAACAGAGCCTGTTCATGAGCGATTCTCGCCGACATAAATCTGACATCAACATTCGGAATGCGGGAAAGACCTTTGCAGACATATTTGATTCGTTGCTTTAATTCCTTTTCATCGCAAATTCCGTCCCACTGCAGAGGCGTGTTCGGTTTTGGCACGAAACCGTTCAAGCTTGGAATGATCTTTCCGGCAAAACCGAATTTCTTCCCGGCTTCGAGCATGCGATCCTTTATCCGCTCGACCAGAACGAACATTTCATCGAGGTCTTCCTCAGTTTCGGTCGGCAGTCCGACCATCATATAGAGTTTGACGGTCAGCATTCCGCGGTCGAAAACCGCCCCGCAGATGTCAACAATCTCATCATTCGTCAGGTTTTTGTTGATAACGCGGCGAAGTCTGTCCGAACCGGTTTCGGGAGCGACGGCGATCTGCTGATCTTTTGATTCGACGAGGGCGTCGAGCAGTTCTTCAGATATTTGATCGAGTCGCAGAGAGGAAACCGAAATACGGTAATCCATCGCCCTTAATTCTCTAAGAATCGTCGAAATTTCCGGGTGATCGCAGACGGCGGTGGACACCAGACCGATCTTATCCGTTTTTTCACGCCATTCTTTGGCTTTTGCCAGAATATCTTTGGCCGGAACGACTCTCGGCGGATAATAGTTGTAGCCCGCCCAGCAAAAACGACAACCCTGCGAACAGCCGCGTGAAATCTCGACCAGCAGTCTATCACCCATTTCCGCTTCCGGCGACCAAACCGAAGTTGAGGGACAAAAAACATCCTGATTCATCAAAAATTCGGCAAGTTCGGTTTCACCGCGTTTTAAGGCACGCCGCAGAGTTCCTTCCTTCGGATTGACCGCCGCCAAAGCCCGCCCGACTTTTTTCGGAACGCCTTCTTCTTTCGGCAGATAATCAAAAACCGTTCCGTCGTCGTTGTAGATCACATCGTAAAGCGAAGGTATATAAAATCCGCGTCCAATTTTGGCAAGATTTGAAAGAATTTCATCTTTCGTTTCGTTTTCCAGAATCGAATCAATCAGCTGATAGACGAGGATTTCACCTTCACCAACGGCGATGATGTCTGTAAAATCGGCGATCGGTTCGGGATTTAAGAACGAAGCGGCACCGCCCATGACAATGAGCGGATGAAAATGATTTCTGTCTTTTGACCAGACGGGAATCTGTGAAAGCTGGAGAATCTTCGCCATATTCAGATAATCGGTTTCAAACGAGATCGAAAAAGCGACGACATCAAAATCTCTGACGGGCGTTTGTGATTCTAAAGATAAAAGCGGTGTTCGGGACTTTTCATATTCTTTAAGTTCAAAATTATCAGGCAGAAAAACTCGTTCGCAGGAAACTTCCGGGATTTTGTTGAAAAGCTCATACATCGTGTGCATCCCGAGGTTTGCCATACCGATCGCGTGGGTGTTCGGATAACAAAGGGCGACCCGAATCTGCCCGCCGTGCGGATTGAAGATAAAGCCTTCCTCTGCGGCGAGTTTCTTTTTATAGCTTTCGATAATCTTGTTATTCATAAATGTCCCGGAAAAAAAGACAATCCTTACTTTTAACAGTTTCAGACAGTTAAAACAAGCATTGAAGCCCGTTTGATTCAATTATAACCTCTCCGGTTGGAATTTTTCGTCGGTCATAAAACGGGTTTCGGCGGTGTTATTGAAACGAAACACTCGAATTTCTCGCGTATATTTGTATAAATATTTAACGTTCTCTATCAGAAAAGTATGATTAAAAAGAAAATTTCGCAAAAACTGTTGATTACGGGACTTTTATGTTTGATCTATAGCTGTAAAGTCTTTGCCTTTGAAGCGGACAAAACCGAATTGGATTACAAGATCAGTCCGGTTTTCCAAAAAGATTCGGTCGTCCTGCAGATCGAACTTTCATTTACGGGAGACAAAAGCGGAAAAACCGTTCTGGTTTTGCCTGAAAGATTTGCTTCACAAACGGATCTATACAAAGGAATCAAAAACTTGCGGGTTCTTAACAGAAATGCCGTTTTAAAGGAGACGGACAAAGAATTCGTCAAAATTATTGAACACAAAAGCGGTCAGAAATTACGAATCAGTTACGAACTCAGACAGTTTCGTGAAGACGCCGCCCGGGCCGGACGCGGCGGCGGCAATAGTCCGCTCATACAGAAAAACTACATACATTTTATCGGTGCGGGCGGTTGGATACATCCCGAATCCGAACGCGAATTTCGGATCGATCTAAACTGGGCAAACTTTCCTCAAACCTGGAAATTTGCAAACAGTTTCGGTGCCGGACAGCGAAAACAGAGTTTTTCCGCTACCGCCGAACGATTTTCATCGGCGATCTTTGTGGCCGGCGATTACCGGATCAATAAAAATTTGATCGGTGAAAAGCCGGTCTATACGGCCGTTCGCGGCGATTGGAGTTTTACGGACGGGGAATTCGCCGGTCTCGTGGCAAAGATCGTGGAGATCGAACGGGAATTCTGGAATGAATTCGATCATCCGTATTATCTCGTCACACTCTTACCGCTGGAAACCGAGCAAGGGATGTCCATCGGCGGAACCGGTCTGACGAACTCATTTGCCACATTTGTCTCGTCAAATGCAAACCTCGATCAACTTGGCTGGCTGATCGCCCACGAGTATTTTCATAATTGGAATTATCTGAGTTTCGGCGGGCTTGAAGACCCCGAACAGCTTTTATACTGGTTTAGCGAAGGTTTTACGGATTTTTACACCTACCGCCTACTTTTGCGGGGCGGATTGTTGGAGTTTGAACAGATGCTCGATGAATACAACGAGTTTTCAAAGGATTATTACACTTCGCCGGTTCGGAACATAGATAATCAGAGGGTTTTGAAAGATTTTTTCAGAGATCACGATGTCGGAAAAATCCCGTATCGCCGCGGATTTTTGCTCGCTACAAAATGGGATCATATCATCCGAAAGCAAAGCGGCGGCAAAAAATCTCTGGATGACGTGATGCGGCAGATTCTGGCAGATGCCCGTGCCGGAAAGTTCAAAAAACTCTCCAAAGATCTCATCGGGGAGTATTTATCAAATATGGCTGAATATGATTTTGCCGGCGATATAGAAAAATTTATCGAAAAGGGTGAGACGATCGAATTTTTTAAAGATGAACTTGGAAACTGCGTTGAAACTTCGGAAATAAAGATCGGTCGTTTTGATCTCGGCTTTGATTTTACGAGTTCAAGGGAAAAGTTGGAAATAACGGGAGTTTCGGAAAACTCCGCGGCTTTTCAAAACGGTTTACGCAACGGACAAAAGCTCAAAGGAGTTTCGATCCATTACGGAAACACGGAGCTTCCCGCCAAACTCCAAGTCAGTGATAATGGTGCTGAAAAAACAATCAGTTATCTGCCCGTGTCGGAAGAAAAGGTGGCGGTTCCGCAATATCGCCGGAAGGCAGGTTTATCCGAAACGGTTCTCAAACAATGTCTGAATGAGTTTGGAGTAAAATAAAAAAGGTTTTGCGAGTGACTCGCAAAACCTTCAAATTCAAAAACATTAATTCAAATTTTATTGCTGTTTACCTTCAAGAAACGCCTTCAAGCGTCTTGAACGCGACGGATGACGGAGTTTTCTTAAGGCTTTCGCTTCGATCTGGCGAATCCGTTCGCGGGTGACGGTAAAATGCTGGCCGACCTCTTCGAGCGTATGTTCCGAACCCGTGTTGCCGAGACCGAAACGGCGCTGCGCCTCGACGTTGGTCCGTCGGCCCAGGGCGCCATAGTCCCAGATCACGCTGGCGCCGGGAACCGGCGGACTGCTGTTGAGCTTGCGGTTGGGCGACAGTGCGTAGTCCTGCTTGCGGTCTTCCATGAAGCTTGCAGACAGCTTGAACTCGTCGGAGTCCGCCAGCTGGTGCCGCCAGTCGAGCTGCAGGTACACATCCCGACTGTAGATCGTGTGGTACGGATTGCCGTCGTCCGTGGGCGTGTACCCCTCTCCCGCTGCCAGATACGAGACACCGCTGGCAAGCATCACCTCGTCGACCGCGGAAGGCCGCAGATCGACCCGTCCGTTGAGCTGGCTGAGGCGCTTGTCGTCATAGGCGTTCCGATAGCCGCTGTCCCGCTGCTCACCAGCCGAAAGCCGAAAACTCGCGACCTCGTTGCCACCGCCCACTCGCGCGCGCGCCGTGCGGCGAGGATACGCGGTGCCACCGCCGGTGCGGCTTGGTCGCCATCCGACGCGGGCGCATCCGACTCGGGCGCGGGCGCAGGCGCCGGGGCGGGCCGGTTGAGTGGAAGGGGCAGGGAGAAGCCCGGCGGATGCCGGGCTTTTTCGTTTCGGCGGGGCGGAAGAGGGCGCCACTCGCCAGGAATACGCTGCGGTTGGCGGCTGCCGGCGG
>JBGTRS010000321.1:0-5782 GCA_041940665.1 Pyrinomonadaceae bacterium
TACAAATGAAGCCGAAGATTTAACGCAGGACGTATTTATCAGGATTTATAACAGTCTTGATCAATACGATCCGAAGCAGGGAAATCTGGCAAACTGGCTGATGCGCCTGGCGAGGAATTTGATAATTGATGATTACCGCAAACGGCAACGCAATCCGCAAAATTCGATGGCGGATACCGTAGATAATCATACTTTCCATCTTCGGGCCGTCGGAACTTCGGCACAAAAAGAGGTTGAAAGACGCGAACTGGCACAGCAGGTGCAGGAAGGAATTGACAAATTGCCGCCCGATCTACGCACATGCGTAATTTTACGGGACATCGAGGAAATGACTTATAAGGAAATTGTTGATGTTCTCGACATCCCGGAAGGAACGGTAAAATCACGCATTAATCGCGGACGAATCGAACTTGCGAAAATTTTAAGACGTATGAGAGTCGTTCAGATCTGATGTTTATTTATAAAAAATAAAAGGCAACGATGAATAAAATTTTGCTTCTAAAAGAACTTGAAAAAGATTGATGTGAACAAGGGGTTTAAGATGATATGAATAACAGAGACGAAAAAATTATAGGTTGTTCGGAGTTTGAAGATAATCTAAGTGATTATCTCGAAAAAACTCTCGATAAGCCGACTCACAAAGCTGTGGCTGAACACGCTTTGAAATGCCCTCTGTGCCATTCATTATTGAATGAAGTAAAAGATGCTCTTGAGATTTGTCATGAACTAAACGCCCCTAAAACGACTCTGACAAGTCTCGAAGCACGAATCCTAAATGCGACAATTCCCGAAACGGCAATGTCCTGCAATGATTTCGAGGAACATCTGACCGATTATCTGGACGGATTCTTGCCTGCGAAAATTTTTCACCGTTGGGAACGTCACGCCGTTTTGTGCGAAAATTGCACCGATCTGCCGGGCGAGGTCGTTCGTTCGATCGCCGCCTGCTACACATACAAACTCGAAGAACTTCCCGTCCCCGAAGGTCTGCACGCAAGAATCTTGGAACAAACAATCGGGACTGCTGAGGCCAAAGCCGTAAAAGCATCCTGGGTTTCGCAAGGAATGGAATGGATACGCGGCTGGAGCGTGCCAATCTCCGTTCCGCAACTCGCTCCCGTAGCGATGATGCTGCTTATTGCCGTTTTGTTTTTCAGTCAAACTACCGATAATTCGCTCGGCGGAGTTTATCAGAAAAGTTTTGAATTAGCCGGACAGACATATCAACAAGGTGCGGACATTGTTCTGGGCGGAAAAAAGCTGGAAACGACACAGCCGAATAATAATCAAAAACCGACTGAAGGAATTTTTGTTAAAGAGGAAAACAAATAGATGAATTGTGCATATCACACACATAATGCGGCAGTTGTAAACTGTAATGGTTGCGGGAAATCTCTCTGTCCGGCGTGCGACCACCGCATCAAAGGTTTTCCTTACTGCCAAGACTGCATCGTTGCCGGAGTCGAACTTCTGCGGAATAAAAATCAAGCGATCTATGTGCCGATCGTCAAGAAACAAACCTCTCCGTTTTTAGCAACGATTCTTTCGCTTTTCTGTCCCGGACTCGGTGCGGCATATAACGGCCAAACCTCAAAAGCATTGATACATTTCGTCGTTTTTATAGGGCTTTTTCAAATGGCGATAATTTCGGGCGGAAGTGCGTTTTTTGTTTTGGGATTTATCGGAATGTGGCTTTTTGCCGCTCTCGATTCCTGGCGAACCGCTCAGATGATCCGTTCCGGCATTACACCGAATGACGCTGAAGATGTACTTGTGCAAAGATTTTCGGGTAATGCCAAACTTTGGGGAGTCGTGCTATTCGTCATCGGAATTTCGTTTTTGTTGCAGAGATTTTTCAATCTCCACGCTATTATGAATTTCATTTTGCCTGTTTTGCTCATCGGTTTGGGACTTTATCTTCTGCGGAATACGCTTTTTAATACAAAAAAAAGCGAACAAACTTTTAACGAATTTAGCAATCATAAACATATGCCAAGTTTTTCAAACGCACCGGATAGACCGAATTTCAGAGATGAAGATTTTGAATTATCAAACGACTATCCGACGCAAATTCGAGCTAAGACGTGGAAAAACAGGTAGAAAATTTAGTATTATGGAGATGACACAGAATTAGCCGTTTGTTTTGATGGGGCTGTTTTGTGGTATCATCTGCATAAAACTACAGAGGATTTTTAAGTTATGCCAAATTGGATTAAGACCACAGGAAAATGGGGAGCAGTCGCTCTGGGTTTATTTTTATTTATGGGGCTTGGATTCGTCGCTTTTTTCCCTGAATTAAGCAACGACATTTCTGCCCAAGCCGATGGAAAATGGGGAAGCATTTTCGTAATTTTGGCTTTGATCATCACCTTGCTGAAACAAATCATCGGATTTATCGGCTTTTTGACGACCATTATCAAAATTGCGATCATCTTGTTCTTCGTTGCAATTTTCCTTGGTGTTGGATTATTAATTTTGCGGACTTGGAAATCGAGCCAATCAAGCAAAGAATAAGCCCGATAACATAAATTTTAATTACAGAAATAGCACAATCTATTATGCTATCGAAATTAACCATTTGATTTAGCAAATAGATTGTGCTATTTTTTCTTGGATAGTAACCAAATATTATTTACAATCTGATATTTATTTTATAAAGGGTGGTACTACCTTTGTAAGTAAGAATATGCAAAAACACCTTTGAGAATTTTGCTGTTCTTTGCGTATTTTTTATAACGCAAAATATAAAAGGAGTTTTTAATACATTTATAATGCAAAAAAACGATAGTTTTTATACGTTACTTTTAACACATTCAACAAAAGAGAAAATATTTATCCGCAGGTTGGAGGTCTCCAAGAAATTGGTTCATTCAACCGCCGCCAGTTTAATTTTGTGTGTCGGTTTAGCAACTTTCGGAGTTCTTGGAGTCATTAAAACAGATGCTTTCTCAGAACTTGCCAAATCCGCCAACCTGACCCAGGAAAATTCCACAACCGCAGACTCTTCTACTAAAACAAAATCCGTAAAACCCGTAGAAAACGAACCCGTTACATTTAATTACGATCGTCCTTCAACTGATGATGATCTGACGCAAAACAGCGGCGGACCGAGCGACGGCGGATTTCGACTGACGACTGACAATTCCGAATCCGAAGAATCTGCCGTAGAGAAAAAACTGAGTCTGATCGAACAAACAAGCAATCCGAAGTTTTTACCGACCATCTGGGCTCATTTAGGTAAGATCAATAATGAATTCGGTTTCCGACGTAATCCTTTCGGCGGACGTTCCTATGAATTTCACGCGGGAATGGACATTGACGGGGACAAAGGCGATCTGATCGTTGCTCCGGCCAACGGAGTCGTGCTTAAAGCCGGCTGGCAAGGCGGTTACGGATATATGATCGAAATTGATCACGGCAATGGATTGAGCACCCGCTACGGGCATCTTTCCAAACTGGAAGTTAAGAAAGGTGATACGATTCAACGCGGTCAACTGATCGGCTTGATCGGCTCGACCGGGCGTTCGACCGGACCGCATCTACACTACGAATTGCGGCTTGATGATAAGGCGATCAATCCACGCCGTTTTTTGCCGCCCGAACCGTCCGAACTGAAAGGTTAATTTCAAAATTTATCAAATAAAAAAGCGGTCTGGAATTTCAGACCGCTTTTTTGTTCGTTCAATACCTCAGTTTAATATGCCTCATTCCCTTGAGGATAACCCTTTGCCGCCTCTGCACACGCTTTTTGTTTTTTGACGGATTAAAGACGTTCAAAGGACTCGGGATCATCGCTGAAAGGTACGCCGCTTCGGCCGCCGACAGATTTGAAGCCGACTTCTTAAAATAAAAACGCGATGCCGCTTCCGCCCCGTAAATTCCGTCGCCCCATTCGATCACGTTCAGATATATCTCCAAAATCCGCTTTTTCGATAACTCTCTTTCGATAAAATATGTGATTGCCGCTTCCCTTCCCTTCCGCAAGAAATTTCTGTCCTCCGATAAATACAGATTTTTGGCGAGTTGCTGGGTAATTGTCGAAGCCCCGCGTTTGAATTTCGGCAGTGGCGGAATCCACGCATCGGGATCATAATCCCCCTCCGCTTTAGCTTCTTTTTCGCCTTCTTTAACGGCTTCATCCCAAGCCTTGTTGATCGCATCCCAATCAAAACCGTCGTGTTCGAAAAATCTCGCATCTTCACCCGCTAAAACAGCTCTTTGCAGATGCGGCGAAATCTGTTCGATCGGTTGCCAGATCATATTTTTCCGCGGAGTTTTCCCTTCCGCCTGCGTTTCGGCAATTCGATATTCGATCATCGAGGTCGTCGTCGGATTTTCCGTGCGGAGTTTGGCTATGTCCGGAAAGGTTATAAATTCATACAAAAGCCAGACGGCGATTGCCCCAAGCAGAATAAAAAATAAAACTTTTGTCCAATACCACATAATAGTTAGCAGGGAACAGGGAGCAGGGAGCAGAAATCTTCAAAATCAATTTTTTCAATCTCCGCTATCCTACGAAAGATTAACATAAATAGTTCCTTTCCAAAAAGAATAAACTGCTTACTGCTTACCGCTCACCGCTCACTTTTCCCAACATATTTCCGACGATCTTGCCCGAACTCATCACCCCGGGAAGTCCGGCACCGGGATGCGTTCCGGCACCGACGAAATACAGATTCGGAATATCTTCGCTCAAATTATGCGGACGCAGCCAGGCCGATTGCAAAAGAGTCGGTTCGACCGAAAACGCCGAGCCGAGATAGCTGTTCAAGGTTCCCTCAAAATGAAGCGGGTCAATATGATGCTCGGAGATTATATGATTCCTCAGATCGGGCAGATAATGTTTTTCCAGATATTCATAGATCTTCTGTTTATATGTTTCCGCCTGAGTTTTCCAATCTATATTTGCCTCAAGATGCGGAACGGGCGAAAGCACATACCAGCAATCGCACCCGTCCGGAGCAAGGCTCGGATCGGTCGCCGTCGGGCGATGCAGATATAGCGAGAAATCTTCCGCCAGAGTTTTTCCGACAAAAATTTCATCAAGTAGGCCTTTGTATCTTTTGCCCAGGAGTATTTCGTGATGAGCGATGTCTTCATATTTTTTGTCCGTTCCGAAATAAACCACGAACAGCGACATCGAATAGGTCATAGATTTTATTTTCCGTTCGGTATATTTTTTTCTATATGCTTCATCTATCAGATTCAGATATGTCCACGCAACATCCGCGTTTGATACGACCGCATCGGCTTCGAGAATTTCACCCGAACGTATTTTGACACCTCCGGCACATTTTGTGTTCTGGTCTATTAAAATTTCTTCAGCTTCGGCTTCGAGAAAAATTTCGCCGCCGATGTCCAAAAATAGATCGCCGAGTGCCTGAACCAAAGCCCCCGTTCCGCCCATCGCAAACCAGACGCCGAATTTTTGTTCGAGTTCGTGAATCATCGCGTAGATCGAGGTCGCCGTGAAAGGATTTCCGCCGATCAGCAAGGGATGAAAACTGAACGCCTGTTTTAATCTTTCGTCTTTGAAATATTTTGACGCGAATTGATAAACCGAACGGTCGGAACGAAGTTTGATCATCTGCGGAATGACCTTCGCCATATCCCAGACGGTCGTAAAAGGCCGATCAATAAGTTCAAAACCGACGCGGTAAATTTCGCCCAAAGATTTGGCAAATTTCTTGTAACCTTCAAGATCATCGGGATTTATCTTCACGATCTGTTTGAGAATGTTGCGTTTGTCATCATTGTAATTAAAAACGGTTCCATCTTCCCA
>JBGTRS010000322.1:0-5744 GCA_041940665.1 Pyrinomonadaceae bacterium
CCGCGATGAGGAGGTCAAATACCGGCTCGTCACATCCGAAGAAAGCGATCCCGAAAACGGTCTGATCTCGACCTCTTCGCCGATCGGTCAAGGCTTGATGGGCAAGGAAGTCGGCGATGAAGTGCGGGTTAAAACGCCGAAAGGCTGGCGGACATTCGAAATCGCCGATCTCGAAACGATCCACGAACAAGGAGATTGAGAGTTCAAAGTTCAAGGTTCAAAGTTCAGGGTTTTGAAAAAATACTTTGAACTTTGAACTCCAAACTTTGAACTCCAAAATATGTTTGGAGCAAGCATAGGCAGAGGAGCGAAAAGCATCATTGATGCGATGGTGCGGGGACTCGCCGGTTTGGGCGTTCACCCGAACATTCTGACGACGATCGGCGTATTGATCGCTATCGGTTGCGGAATTTTATTCGGCATCGGTGAATTTTTCTGGGCGGGGATAGTGCTGATTATCGCCAATATTTTCGATATGCTTGACGGAAATGTGGCACGGCTGACCGGAAATGTAACGCGATTCGGCGGATTTTTGGATTCATCACTGGATCGTATTTCGGATATGATCGCCTTTATCGGTATAATGGTTTTTTATGCCAGCAATACGCCTCAACGCTCGGTGACGAATGTCTTTCTGGCGGCACTGGCGATGATGAGTTCGGTGATGGTCAGCTATACGGCGGCTCGTTCCGACAGTCTCGGCGTCAAAGCCAATGTCGGATTTTTGCAGAGACCCGAGAGAATCGTGCTTTTGATCATCGGGGCTTTATCAACCTGGGACTGGAATTCGGATTTCTTTCTCTTTAACCGTATGCCGCAGGTCCTCTGGGTTTTGGCGATCGGTTCGACGTGGACTTTCGTTCATCGAATGTTCCACACCTGGAAGGAGTTCAGGAAGTTGGAAGGTCGTTAAAAAGTTTCGGAGTTGCAGAGTTTCGGGGTGTTAAAGAGTTGCAAATCGGTGCGGAACTTTTTAAGTATTGTCAAAATTCTTAAACTCTGTAACTAACCGCAACTCTGCAACTTAAACTTGAATATGGAATGGTTAACGGAACTTTGGCTTGGTTTGACTTGGGGCAAAATTTTGCTCGGGGTCGGGCTTTTTCTTTTATCACTCGGACTGAGTTTTGCGGCCATCGCCGTCGTCATGGTCAAAATTCCAGCGGATTATTTCAGCCCGAATTATGTTCATAACTTTATGCCCGATAAACCCTGGTACGTTCGTTACAGTGCGATAATTTTCAAGAATGTATTTGGTTTATTTTTGATCGTTCTCGGTTTGATGTTGTCTTTGCCGGGGGTTCCGGGACAGGGAATTTTAACAATTCTGCTAGGTTTGATTATGCTTGACATTCCCGGCAAAAGACCTCTGGAAGCGAGAATCATAAAACGGCCGAGTGTGCTTTCGGCAATCAACAAATTGCGGCAGAGATTTAATAAACCGCCTCTAATCATGGAATGATATGGGATTATTCGATTTTCTCAAACAAAAAAAAGAAAAAAAGACCACTCAAAGTAACCGTCAATATCTTCTGGAAAATGGCAGAATTACGGATGGAATAATTATCGATTCCGAGATGGACGAAAACGGCAATGAAATCGTTCATTATCAGTACAGTATTCACGGTGTAGATTTCGAGTCATCCGAAATTCTTTCCGATGAACAAAAGGAAAATCCTCTCAAATATGCTCCCGGTGCCGGGGTCGGTGTCCGCTTCGATCCGAAAAATCATCATAATTCGATGTTGGTATAATGATAATTTTTGATTTCAAAAAATCGGGACAGGTTGAGAAACAAAGAGGAAAAAAGCTCGTAAAAATAACAATGTTCGGTCTGATGGCAATCATCATTTTGGTTATTTTATTTGTTTTATGGATAACTCAGCCGCTTTTGTTTTCACCGAAAACTGAAAAATCCGGAACTGAAGTTGATGACAAAAAACTAGAAGTTCACGTTCGCAAATTATCCGAAGAGTTTCACTCCAGAAACTTTGCCAATATCGAAAACCTGAATAAAGCGGCCGATTATATAAAAAACGAATTTGAAAAATCGGGCGGTATTGTTCGTGAACAGGTTTTCAAGGAGGGGAGAAATGACTACCGAAATATAATCGTTTCATTCGGTCCCGAAACAAAGGAAAGGATCGTCATCGGTGCTCATTATGATTCTTGTTATGACACGCCGGGAGCAGATGATAATGCCAGCGGAGTTGCCGGGTTGATCGAACTGGCTCATCTGTTTGGCAAAACAAAACCTTCGAAGCAAATCGAATTGGTGGCTTATACTTTGGAAGAACCGCCGTTTTTTGCAACCGAACAAATGGGAAGTTTTGTCCACGCAAAATCTTTGAATGAAGATGGTGTTGAAGTTTCCCTGATGATCTCGTTGGAAATGATCGGATATTTTTCCGATGAAAAGAACAGCCAAAAATTCCCCTTGTCAATTTTGAAGCTCTTTTATCCCGACCAGGGAAATTTTGTGGCCGTCGTCGGTAATTTTACCAATGCATTCACGGTCAGAAAATTTAAAAGCCTGATGTCGCAAACAACCGACCTGCCCGTTTATTCGATAAATGCCCCGAAAATTATTCCGGGAATTGATTTTTCGGATCATAAAAATTATTGGAACTTCGGGTTTGATGCTTTGATGATTACCGATACGGCATTTTTCAGAAATGAGAATTATCACACGACCCGGGATACGGCCGAAAAACTCGATTATCAGAGAATGGCCAAGGTTGTCGAATCAATGTTTGATGCCGTCAATAAATTGATTAATAATTAGTCTATGTTCAAAAAAATTCTGATTGCAAATCGCGGGGAAATCGCCGTCCGGGTGATTCGGGCCTGCCGTGAAATGGGAATAAAGACGGTTGCCGTTTATTCCGAAGCCGATACGGAAGCTCTACACGTACGAATGGCGGATGAGGCCTATCTGGTCGGCAAACCGCCTTCCAGTGAAAGCTATCTGCGGGGCGAAAAAATTCTCGAAGTTGCAAAATTATCAGGTGCCGGGGCGATCCATCCGGGATACGGGTTTTTATCGGAAAATGCCGATTTTGTGCGGAAGGTTACAGAGGCCGGAATTGTTTTCATCGGGCCGCCGCCGGAAGCCATGGAAGGCATGGGCGGAAAGATTTCCGCCCGGAAGATCGCCATCGAAGCGGGTTGTCCGGTCGTGCCGGGAACGACCGAACCTTTGAGGGATTTTGCGGAAGCACTGGAAATTGCGAAAAGTTTCGGTTATCCGGTGATGCTCAAAGCATCGGCGGGCGGCGGCGGCAAAGGAATGAGGCTGGTCAATGATGAGAGCGAATTAAAGTCCGCTTTAGAAAATGCAAAGTCCGAAGCCCTGGCAAGTTTCGGCGATGATGCCGTTTATGTCGAAAAAGCGATAGTAAAACCGAGACATATCGAAATCCAGATTATGAGCGATTCCCACGGCAATCACGTACATCTCGGCGAACGGGAATGCTCGATCCAACGCCGCCATCAGAAAGTTATCGAGGAAGCACCCTCGCCGATCAACGATGCGGAATTGCGGGAAAAAATGGGCAGAGAGGCCGTCAAAGTTGCCAAAGCCGTCAATTATGTCGGTGCCGGAACGGTTGAGTTTTTGCTTTCGGATGTTGACAGATCGTTTTACTTTTTGGAAATGAACACCCGCTTGCAGGTCGAACATCCCGTTACGGAACTGGTGACGGGAATTGATCTCGTGCGGGAGCAGATCAAGGTTGCCAACGGCGAAAAATTATCATTTACGCAGGAAGATATTTCGATCAGGGGACACGCCGTCGAATGCCGCGTCTATGCCGAAGACCCGGACAACAATTTTCTGCCGTCGCCCGGAAAAATCACGAGATTGCGTCTGCCGCAAGGCAACGGTGTGCGGGATGACGGGGGCATTTATGAAGGAGCGGAGGTTTCGATCTATTATGACCCGATGATCTCGAAACTGTGCAGTTACGGTCGGAATCGTCAGGAAGCGATCGAGAAGATGAAACGGGCACTACAGGAGTACCAGGTCGGCGGAATCAAAACGACTCTGCCGTTTTTCCGTGAAATAATGGAAGATGAGGTTTTTATTTCCGGCAAACTCGACACGGGATTTATATCAGCCTACAACGAACGAAAATCGGAAAAAGAAACGGATAAAACGAAAAATGATCTGGCACTGATCGCGGCGGCTTTGTCGTATTCGGAAACACAAAATGTTGTAACCGTGACAAATAATAATGCGGATAAAACAAAAAATCGCTGGGCACTGGCCGGAAGAATTGCCGTTCATCGAAACCGTTTTTGAAATTTTTGGTGTTTAGGGTTATTTTGAATTAGTTAATAAAGGATCGTTTTTATAAAAAAAAACTTGAACAATATGGAAGAATTTTTAAGACAATTAATGGGTAAGCAGATTGATGTTTCGTGCGGAACGAGTGCGGTGGTTCGCGGTGATGTGGTGGACGTCAAGGAAGGAATTCTTTATATGCGGGATGAAGAGGAAAGAGTTTCCTATATCGTGATTGAAAAGATCGCTTATATCTGGGAAGTAAAAGATAATGAACCGAAAGCCGGATTCGTGCATTGATTTGAAAAAAAGTGCAAAGCCGCAAATTTTACAAAATTTGCGGCTTTTTAATTAATTTAGTTTTTTTTATTATTTTTCTTCAGATTTTTCAACCATCGTAATTTCCGATGTGTTAAAGTTGAGCGGAATTCTTCGGTAACCGACTATTCGTTTTTCCCAGTAACCGGCAAACTTAGAATATGTAACGCCCTTGCTCGAGGAGGCGTGATAGAAACCTTCGCTGTCGGCGACGATACCGACGTGTCCCAACCGATTAAAAAAGACAAGCGTTCCGAATTGAAATCTTTCATCACCCGAAACAGGTTCGAATGTATGCCAAAACTGCCGGGCACTCGTCCGGGTAAAGGAAATTCCCGATTCCTGAAAAACTTTCCAGACAAAACCCGAACAATCATAGTTGTATGGTCCTTGTGTTCCGAGACGGTAACGGATACCGATTTTGTTTTGGATCGAACGCATCATCAGAGCCCGCGTCGTCGCACTGTAAAAAGACCTGTTTGCTGGATTATTTTTATTTATTGTTTTTTTATCTGAATTTACTTTGTCCGATGTCGGGGTTGATTGCGAGGTTTTTCTGACTAGATCTTGCGGGGTTTCTCTTTTTTTGACGACGATCTCGTTTGTTAAAGTCGTTCTGTTTGAATTAGAAGGAATTCTTGTCGTCGGTCTGGTTCTTTGTTCGTCGGTTTGATTATCGCTGTCTCGTGTAACGACTCTTTCCCGATCCTGTGCGTTGATCGTGTTTGAAAATGAAAGAATTGCGATGATAAAAAATAAAGATAGACTTACGGGGCTTTTTATTGCTGAAAATTTCATAACTTTGGGGTTTTCGGGGAGATTTGAGTTTTATTTAGGCCTGACCGGAATTGAATCCGCTATTATTTAAAAAACTGCCAAAACTCATATTTTTCCAAAATCCTTTTTTTGATTTTGTTTTTCTTATTTTATTTGATTGTTTTTAATTATTTGGTCAAAGACTTTTAGATTCTCGCTCATAAATGGAAGAATTGCAAACAGCTAAATCTATTTTAACCGGAAGTGGTTATAATTTGGCAAGTAAAATGAAGAAATATCAGGCAAAAACTTTTTTGGTGAGAGATATAATCCGATTCAAATTTGAACCGGATTATATTGACCCCGCCCATCCGCTTTGCCTTTT
>JBGTRS010000323.1:0-5726 GCA_041940665.1 Pyrinomonadaceae bacterium
TATAAAAAACTTTGATAGAATTGACATTATTATTAATTCAACGATATATTTCAAAGCTAAGACCATTATCGGTTAGCGATCAAAAAAGGGACTGCAATTAAACAAAAAAAATGCCGGAATCTTTGGGGGAAAAACTAAGACAGGCTCGTGAAGAGCGGGGTATCAGTATAAGCGAAGTGTCCGAACAGACGCGGATCTCTCCGCTCTATCTGGAGTCGATCGAAAACGACGATTACCGCACCTTACCGGGCGGAATTTTCAACAAAGGATTCGTCAAATCCTTTGCCAAATACGTCGGTATTGACGAAAACGAAGCACTTCAGGATTATACGAAACTGATGGCCAATCAGAAAACCGAAGAGGACGAAGAGGATCAGAAAACATATCGTCCGCAGGTTTTGACGGATGATTCGAGCGGCCCTTCGATGCTGCCGACGATCATTATCGCCGTTATCATACTGGGCCTGATGACCTGGGGGATTTTGGCTCTGGTAAATTATTTACAAAATCCGGAAAGAGGCGGGGGTGACGCAAATGTCGCCGCCAATAATGCCAATTCCAATGTCAATGCAAATTCGAATGTGAATAGTAATGCCAACGTAAACGAGCCGCTTCCGGCCATGGATGAAATAAAGGTCAAACTTTCGACCACGGCCGAAGCGTTGGATGTTTCGGCAACTATTGATGGTCAAACTGAAATTTCTAAATTAAATTCCGGAAATAATGAAAAGGAATTTGAAGCCAAGGAAAATCTGAAGATCAGTTATTATCAAGGGTTAGCCGACACCGTTCAGTTGACCGTCAACGGAAAGAAAATCGAAACGCCGTTGCCGCCGGCAAATTATAAAAGAAACGCGTTTGAATACGAGATCAACAAAAACAATTTAAAGGAAATTCTGGAAACAGGAAAAATATCTTCGGACGGTTCGGCGGCCAATGCCAACCCGGCTGCGAATACGGCGGGAAATACAACGCCGTAAATGTTTTATGGAGCTTTTGATAAAGCAAAGACAAATAGAAAAATTTATTTGAGAAAAAATAACGCCTGCAAAAAATTGCGGGCGTTTTGATTTAAGTAATTGGGTGTTGGATCGGTTATCCGTTGTTCATCGCAATACAACTGACCAATTACCAATTACCAATTACCAACTTATATGAACATCGAAAATATAAAAGAAGGTTTGACTTTTGATGACGTTCTGCTCGTCCCGGCATATTCGGAGATCGTGCCGAGCGAAACCGATACAACGACGAAGTTTTCCCGAAACATCAGCTTAAAAATCCCGCTTTGTTCATCGGCGATGGATACTGTAACGGAAGCGAATCTCGCCATCGCTCTCGCTCAGCAAGGCGGTATCGGCGTCATTCATAAGAATCTTTCGATCGAGGAACAGGCCGAAGAAGTAGATAAAGTAAAGAGAAGCGAATCGGGAATGATCGTTGATCCGGTGACGATCAGCGACAACTCGCTCGTGTCCGATGCGTTGGCGATCATGAAACGCTTTAAGATCAGCGGCGTTCCGGTCGTTGATGAAAATAATTTACTGGTCGGCATTATCACCAACCGCGATCTCAGGTTTGAAACCCGCTTCGATATTCCGGTCGCCGATGTAATGACACCGCAACCGCTCGTCACCGTTCCGATCGGCACGACGCTCGACGAAGCCAAAGTTAAGCTTCAAAAACACAAGATCGAAAAACTTCTTGTGGTTGACGACGAAGGTTTATTGAAAGGTCTCATCACGGTCAAGGATATTCAGAAAGCGATCAAATATCCGCACGCCGCCAAAGATGAATTAGGCCGATTGCGATGTGCCGCCGCTATCGGGGCGACCGGAGATTTCCTGGAACGGGCCGAGGCTTTGGTCAGATCGAGAGTTGACGCACTCGTCATCGACACCGCTCACGGACATTCCTCGCGGGTTATCAACGCCATCAAACAGGTCAGAGCCAAATTCTCCGACATCGAGATCATCGCCGGAAACGTCGCCACCGCCGAAGCAACCACAGCTCTAATTGACGAAGGTGTTGACGCAGTCAAGGTCGGAATCGGACCGGGGAGCATCTGCACAACTCGGGTCGTCACGGGTGCCGGGGTTCCGCAAGTTACGGCAATTATCGAATGCGTCGAAGCGGCGAAAGGAAGCGGCGTGCCGATCATTGCCGACGGCGGTATCAAGTTTTCGGGCGATATTTCCAAAGCCATCGTCGCCGGTTCGGATTCGGTGATGATCGGTTCACTGTTCGCCGGAACGCAGGAAGCACCGGGCGAGATCATCTTATATCAGGGACGTTCTTTCAAATCCTATCGCGGAATGGGTTCGCTTGGAGCGATGAAAAAAGGCTCATCCGACCGCTACGCTCAGGAAGGAACGGTTTCCGACTCAAAATTCGTCCCCGAAGGCATCGAAGCCCGCATCGCTTACAAAGGAACTTTGGAAGAAACCGTTACACAACTCGTCGGCGGCTTGCGTTCAGGAATGGGTTACACGGGCTGCAAAAACATCAAGGAACTGCAAACCAACGCCAAATTCGTTCGCATAACTTCGGCAGGCTTAAAAGAATCGCACGTCCACGATGTGATTATCACCAAAGAAGCCCCGAATTATCGGATTGAAAGTTAGATTTCAAAGTTCAATTTGTTTAAGTATATTAATTCTATAATTATTAAGGAAATTTTCACTAATGATTAGCTATCAAGTTCCCGAAGCACAATGGACAGAAAAAATGGTGAAAAACCTTCCCTCAGAAGATGATCGTTTTGAGTTTAAAGAAATTATAGATATTGACAAGATAGCTCAAGAGATTTGTGCATTCGCAAATTCTTTTGGCGGCACATTGTTTTTAGGCATTGAGGACAAAAACGGACAAATTAAAGGAATTGACAAGAAAAAAGGAAATAAACCTATTACTCTTTGGTTAGAACAAAAAATACCTGTTCTTTTGGAATTTAGATTTGGCAGTTTTAGAGTTCGAGAGGTCAACTTAACTCCTTCAACTCAAAAAAAAATTGGCTCAGATAAAACTGTTGTATCAATAGACGTTTTTGACAGTGATTTGACACCTTATCAAGTTGTTCAAACTCGTAAATATTATCGGCGTGAAAACTCAAGTTCTATTGCCGCACCTCATTCCTTTTTGTCTTATTTATGGAGTCGTAACTCTTCGGAAAAAACAAATGTTGTTCAATATTGGATAACTGATTTTCTTACCCCACTTATACATTTTACTCAAAATGTTTCTTTCCAAATAAAAAATTTAGAATTTTTTGGAGAATTTAAGAATCCTGGTGGTAGTGAAAGCTTTTATATTCTCCAATTTACAAATTTAGAAGAATTCAACAAAATTAATAACAAACTGTCTGCAAATCAATTTTTGAGGACATATAAAAACCTTGAACCGAAAATCAAAGACCTTTCTGAGAGTCTTCAAGCATTCGAGGATTTCATTTATGATTTTATTGAAAACATTTTGGAGAATGAAAATTTACAGAATGTTATCCGAGAAAAATATAAAACATATATATCTAACCAAAATCCTCCATGGACTTACGATCAATCTGAGCATCCATTTAAAATGTTATCTAATTTATTAGCCATTCAAGATATTACATCTCTTTCGAATAATGAAACCTATTTAAAGTTTTATACCTCTAGATTTATGGTTTACGATTTTTTTGAATTTCACT
The DNA here is from genome assembly GCA_041940665.1 of Pyrinomonadaceae bacterium. Taxonomy (GTDB): domain Bacteria; phylum Acidobacteriota; class Blastocatellia; order Pyrinomonadales; family Pyrinomonadaceae; genus Aridibacter. The sequence continues at coordinate 3,689 of JBGTRS010000323.1, forward strand.
TAAAATTTTCTACGTGGAAAGATGAAGCTTTTAAGAATTTTTGTTCAGATATTTTAGAAGAGCTTATTGATTGTGAATATTTCATTGAACGAAAGAGTATGATGGAACAAATAAAAAATGAAATTATTCTGAAAGCCTCTTCGCTTTTCGAAGATGCAGACACATTACGTGAGGAGTTATGTTTGCGTCATAACACAACTTATTGAAACATTACTTGTTTAATCTAAACTCAAAAATCTCAAGATACATTTTACTTAGCAATTCAAAATAGTTCGTCTATCAGTTCCTTTTCTTAGCGTTCGCAACTATCTCACGAACTTCCTTCGCCAAAGTCGGTGCGTGGAATGGAATGCCGTCTTTGATCGTCCATTCGATGCCGCCGGTTTTATGGACTTTGCCGTCGCGGATTTCTTCGACTCCGGTTGGATACAAGACTTTGAAATTTTCCAGAGGATTGCCGTTGACGACGATCAGATCGGCTTTATAGCCGACGCGGATTCGGCCGATGCGGTCTTCTACTCCTAAGATTTTGGCGTTATTGGTCGTCACGTGCTGAACGATCTTCAATGGATGAAAACCCGCTTCCTGATGCAGTTCGAGATTGCGAATCAAACCGAAACCATACATGACATAGATAAAACCGGCATCTTCGCCGACTCCGATCAATCCGCCGCGGCGTTCAAATTCCAAAAGGGCTTTCATCCAGATGCGGTAATTTTCCTTCCAGAAGGCTTCGTCGGTCGAAGTCCAGCCGATAAAATACGAACCGTGATTGGCCGGGTTCGGGCGGAAATATTCTTCGAGCGTCGGGTGCAGATATTCATTAAAGGCGGGATTTGTCTGGGCTTTTTCCAGATCTCTCGACGCTTCGTAAATATCAAGCGTCGGATCCCAGGCGACGTTATTGGCGATCATTCCGTCAAAAACTTTCATCAGCAAATCCCAATCGGCTTCCCGCCAGAGTCTTCCGGCGTAGCGGAAACGGTCAACTTCATCGTTGTAATTATAATCAGCGGGAAAATTTTGTCTGCCCGAAGGAATGGCGGCATCGGGTATGCCGTACCAATGCTCGATCGTCGTCGTGCCTAATCTGATATCGTCCCAGGCATTCGTTTCTTCAACGCCCGTGTGATGAGCGACAGGCAACGCCTGTTTTTTGGCTTCGTCCATCATCGCTTCCATAATGTCGCGGTCAACGCCGAAAAGTTTGATGCCGTCAAAGCCTTTCTGCTTTATTTCGCGGACTCGCTCGCGGGCTTGCTCCTGAGAACTTGCTCCTGGAAATGTCGCATAGACAAAATAACGCGGAGCGGCGATCTCGTTTTTGTCGGATTGTTCCCGCCATTGCAGAGCTTTTGCCGGTGCGGCAAGTTCGCGGACGGTCGTCTGGCCGGAAGCGAGCCATAATTTCTGGCAGTATTCAACGGGCATCGCTTTTCCGCCGCGGCCTTCATGCGTGTGGGCGTGGGCGTTGATAAGTCCGGGCAGAACGTATTTCCCGGTCGCATCAATCTCGACATCGCCTTTTTCGGGACGTTTTGCTCTTCCCTCTTTGACCGCCACCGGATCGAGTCCGACAATTTGGCTGATCCTGTCGTTTTCGATGACAATATCAAACGGCCCCGACGCGGGCTTTCCGCTTCCGTCAACAATGATCACACCGCGAACGACGATCCGTTTGTAACGCTTGCCGGAAATTTCGGCGTTTGTTTGCGGGAAAACTGAAATTGTTAAAAAACTAAAGATTACGATAATAATGATTGTTTTTTTTGACATATTGAAAAGTTTCCTATGAAAAATTGAATATTTATTGACAAGAAATCAAAATTATCGTAAATGTTTCAGATTTCAATTTATATATTTTGTTAAGGAAACACAAATGGGGAATTCCCGCATTTCTTGGATTTAGACTAAGAAAACACAAAGGTGGAATCCCCAAATGTTCGACTTTCACTAAGGGAACACAAAGGGGAATGTTCCAAATTTAGGATTGTCACTAAGGATCACAAAGGGAAACATATCAGATTCCTGCTTTTTA
>JBGTRS010000324.1:0-5715 GCA_041940665.1 Pyrinomonadaceae bacterium
GTCGCCGTCCGCATAGCAAGCGACGCGGTCGACGAGGACTGGCGCTACGGAACATTGCGTCTGGACATGAAACCGGACGGGCTAAGAGGAGGATAGATGGCAAAAATCACCGTTCCCATTTTACCGCAGGCAAGGGAGGAATACGATCAATCGCAACTCAATCAATTGATTGCGACACTCGAGCAGATGATCTTCATAGTAGGAAGGCGGAATCATCTCATCCTCGTGGCGTTGCGAGGTAGGAAATGTGACGATCATCAGCCGAGTTCCGCACTTTCGGCAACTCGTTTCACCCGGCTCATTGGCCGCCCGGCATTTCTGACAAAAATGTGCGAATTTTTCCATGGCCTAATCGAAATCGAGCGGATTCTTAAAAGGTTCGTCCGAGTCCTTATCGGCTTTCTTAAAGGCTTCGTCAAACTTTTCCTGCAAAATCCGTTTGCGGTCTTTTTGGGCTTCCTGCTCTTGCGAAAAAAGCTGTTCACGCAATTCTTTCTGTTTATCGAGATCGCTCTTTAAATCCTCGAACGAACCCAACTTTTTCTTTTTTTCTTCGTGCGAAATGATCGCTCCGGTCTGTCCGTCAACCGTCAAAGTTGCTTCACAACAAGGACAAACTACGCTGATTCTTTCCATACTAAAACTCCATTAAACCAGAAAATCAACTAATTTAACTTCGGCACGACTGAGCCTTCTTTGATTAAATCTTCCTTCGTTTTACCGCCGGGCTTATCCGTTTTCATCGGATCAACTCCGACTGCTTTTAAAATATCATACGCCGAAGCGGTTTTATAATCTTTTAACTTCTCCTGAGCCAAATTGAAAGTCTTTCCGTTTTTCAGATAAATCTTGAATATTATATCCTTGCCGTCAATGATCCGCTCCAGTTTATCCAATTGCGGATGTTCGAGAAATTTTCTCGTTTCGACAAATTTCGCCCCGACGCTCTTGGTGGACAATTCCGATCTATCGGGCAATTGTTTTTTCGGCGGTGCCGTATTGACGTTCGTCGTATCAATAACCTTGACGTTCGAATTATCCAGAGTCGGATTGTTCATATTGGCGTTCTTTAAGCCGTTGACCATATTCGTATTGGCATTTGAACCCATCGGTTGAGTATCAGACCTTTCGGGAACGATGACGTTCGTCTGTGTGTTCGTATTTCCTTCGGTTGCACTTCCGCATGATGAGGAGCATCCGCCTAATAAAGCAAATAAACCAAATATAAGTATGAATTTCAGTCCTTTTAACATCCCTAATAACTCCTTAATTTTTCTTCCAAACCGGCTTTCACATTTCCCCATTCGGAATCAATGATGCTGTAATAGACAGTATCACGAAGCCGCCCCGATTCGGTAATGACGTGCTGACGGAGAATTCCCTCCTCTTTCGCACCAAGTCGCAAGATAGCACGTCTTGATTTTTCATTCAAAGCATCGGTTTTTAATTCCACCCTTAGACATTTCCAAACTTCAAAAGCGTGCGAAAGCATCAGAAGTTTTGCTTCCGTGTTGATGTAAGTCCTTTGCCATTGCGGAGCAAGCCAGGTCGAACCGATCTCGACTCTTTTATTTTGGACATCAATATTCATAAAACGGGTTGAACCGACGATTTTGTCTGAGGTCTTATCAACGGTTACAAACGGCAACTGCAACCCTTTTTTTTGTTGTTCCAAAGCATCCGCAATATATTCCTTCATATCCTTTTTACTGTTCATCTGAAACGGATACCAACGCCAGATTTCTTTATCTAAAGAAATTTCAAAAAGCTCTGTCAAATGCTCATTGTTCAAAGGTTCAAGCCGCACATATTCGCCTTCTAAAGTAACTTTTTCTATTTTCATCGTGACCTCAATTTTCCGTAAAGACAGCAAGTTTTATGATTTTTTTTTTGCTTTTTCTGTAAGTTAACCAAAATTAGCAATTTATTACGGGCATAAAACACACTTGGAATTTTTACAATTTAAGCAAATTGTAAAGTTTACACTATTTAAAACTGATTACGGATAAACGGTTTTAAATAGTTTGATTAGAACAAAATTACATATGAAAAGTTTTATTTTACAAAAATCAGTTTTAATTTTTAAGGAGAATAAAGTCATGAATAACCCACTACCGGTCAAAGCGAAATTATTGATATTGGTCTTATCAATGCTAATTGCCCCGCAAATTTCAGCTCAAACGTCTTTTTCAAAGGATTCAACTTTTGAAAAAACCACACCGATCCTTCAGGTTGAAAACAAAAAATATCGGGTCAACGAAAATATTGTCATAACCGGCGAAAGATTCGAAAAGTTTGAACAAATTACCGTTTTTATAAAAGAGATCAGCAATTTGCAAAATCAAGATAATTTGATCGCCAACTGGATCGTTTTTGCGGACGATAACGGTAAAAACACTTTTAGCTGGCGGGTGCCGTATGAGAGCGTTTTTGAAGTGATCGCTGTCGGCAACAAAACCGGACTTGAAGCCAGAACGACGATTTCGAGTCTGGTTCCGACACCGGTCGTGGTGAGCGGCAACCCGGATTGTTCTACATTAAACAGTTCAACCGATCCGGCCTTTGCACATATAACATCCGATTACGGATTTAAGCTCGATACGGGTACACCGAACGGGACTTTTCCGTTTACAAACGGCAGTTTTCGTCAGTTGACCGGTGGAGCCCCCCCCGAACCGAACAATTCGGTAACGGTTTCGACAATCAGTTCCGAATTGAGTTCCTGGTCGGCCACCCGCCCGATCACCGCCGTCATTCTCAAACGCGGCAGTGATGCAACGGTTTATCCGTATAATCCGGCCTCGTCCGGTCCCGATGGGCCTCTGCCGACAAATGTTCCGCAGGGAATCAGTCATATCGAGTTTTGTTTTCAACCGACGGCAAAGATTATCATCGTCAAGCACGCGACACCGCCGAGTTCATTTCAGTTTAATTTCACGGCATCACCGGGGATGACACCTGCGAACTTTTCATTAACTGATAATTCGGTAAATACCGACCCGATGCAGATGTTCACGGTCACCGATTTTAATGTGAAGACGATTACGGAAACAAATCCTGCACCATATATTCTGCAAAGCATCAACTGTACGGTGGATGTCGGCACGGGCGGCACTCCGGCTCCTGTCCGCACCGGTAACTCGATCAACATTGACATCAAAGCGGGCGATCAGGTCACCTGTACGTTCAATAACGACTTTGTCACGGCTTCGGCCGTTCGAATCTCCGGCCAGGTCTTCAATCCGACGGGAACGGGATTGAGTCGGGCGATGGTTTCGATGACCGATGCAAACGGAAATGTCAGAACTGTGATGACCAATCATTTCGGTTATTTCAGTTTCGACAATGTTGATTCCGGAAACTCGTATTTATTTAATGTCCGGCACAAATCACACATATTTGCACCGCAACTTATTGCGGTCTCAAATGAGATAAATAATATGAGATTTTTCCCGAGTCAATAGAAAGAAAAACGATTTAAGGCAAGATTTCCCCCTGCTTGAGCCTTAAATTAACAGAAGGATAAGATTCTGAATATCTCATCCTTCTATTTTATTTTAGATTAGATTGTTACCGATATATTCAGAATGAATTTTTTTAAAGCATATTTTCAGAGATATAATTCTTGACATTTATTTAACTTATGTGTAGATTACACTTATCTTAACAATTATTTAATCATTGGAGAAGAATTTATTTTCTGATTCCATATCTATATTTGTTAGAGCTAACTTTAGGGAAAGTAGCTATATTGCAATTTAATCTGAAGAAATAATTTGAAAGATGGAATTACTTTAAGTTGGAAATGTAGAATATTAACTACTCAAGGGTTAGAAACAACAATACAAATATCTTATCAATTTTTTGAAAAGATAAACATTTGTCTATTATAAAGGAGACCAAAGTCATGCTTAGTTCATTCTCGTTTAAATACAAAATAACACTCTTTATTATTTGTGTTATTGCTATTGGAACGACCTCGGCTCAAAAATCATCTTTTAAGTCAGGAAAAAATATCACCAATGCTCCGATTATTCAGCTTGAAAAAAGACATTTTCAAGTTAATGAAAACGTTGTCATTTCCGGCGAAGGATTTGAAACATTTGAGCAAATTTCAGTCGTCATCAAAGAAGTAAATGCCTCCAGCGAGAGTATATTAGCAAACTGGATTGTTTATGCTGATTCAAAAGGAAAAAGCGTTTTCAATTGGCGTGTACCCTTTCAGGGAAACTTCGAGATCATCGCCCTTGCCAACAAGACCGGACTTGAAGTTCGAACGACGATTTCCAGTCTGGTTCCGACTCCGGTCGTGGTTGCCGGAAGCCCGGTTTGTGATGATCTAAATGGGTTACCGAATCCGGAATTTGCCCATATCACATCTGATTGGGGATTCAGATTAGATTTTGCAAATCCGAACGGAACATTTCCTTTCGTTGACAGTGCCGGTCCTATGCCGACTGAATTAACGGGCGGTGCACCTGCCGATCCCAACAATACAGTCAGTGCGGCAACGACCAACGGCGGATTGGATCTGGCCTGGACCTCAACCAAAGTTATCACCGCTGTAATCGTCAAGGGCAGTGGTCCTAATTCAAATGCTTATCCTTATAACCCGGCCGTAGGAGGTGATCCGGGACCATTAACCACACCGGATGGATCGGCTATTACTTACGTCGAGTTTTGCTCCGAACCACAGGCAAGAATTACGATTATCAAACACGCGACACCGCCGAGCACATATCAGTTTAATTTCACGGCATCACCCGGTTTATCACCCTCTGCATTTTCACTGACTGATAATGATATCAGCACTGATCCGGTACAGGTATTTCCGGTATTGGATTTCAATGTCAAAACGATTACGGAAACAAATCCGGGTCCATATACTTTGGCAAGCATCAACTGTACGGTGGATGTCGGCACGGGCGGCACTCCGGCTCCTGTCCGCACCGGTAACTCGATCAACATTGACATCAAGTCCGGCGATCAGGTCACCTGTACTTTTAACAATGATTTCGTCACAGCGGCGGCCGTCCGAATTTCCGGCCAGGTCTTCAATCCGGCCGGAAACGGTTTAGGCCGGGCGATGGTTTCAATGACCGATGCAAACGGAAATGTCAGAACTGTGATGACCAATCATTTCGGTTATTTCAAATTTGACAATGTCGATTCGGGAGACTCGTATCTATTCAATGTGCAGCATAAATCTTATATATTTGCACCGCAATTGATCGAGGTGACGGATGAAATCAGTAATTTGAGATTTTTCCCGAGTCAATAGAAAAACGAATTAAAGGCAAGATTCCCCCCTCTATGGCCTTTAAGAAAAAAGGACGTGTTCGTAATACGAACACGTCCTTTTTTCTTTTGTTTTCAAACAATTTAGATATCGTAATACATCGAAAACTCCAACGGATGCGGTCGGAGGCGGAGTTTATCAACCTCGTTCTTGCGTTTGTAATAAATCCAACGCTCGATCAGATCGGTCGTAAAGACATCGCCTTTGAGCAGATATTCGTGATCGTTTTCGAGTTCGTTCAGAGCCTCTTCCAGACTTCCCGGAATTGACGGAACATTCTTTAATTCCTCCGGCGAAAGATCGTAGATATCTTTATCGAGCGATTCCCCCGGATCGATCCGGTTCTGAATCCCGTCGAGTCCGGCCATCAAAAGGGCGGCAAACGCCAGATACGGATTACAGCTCGGATAGGGCGG